>CANNIJ010000025.1 GCA_947505025.1 Legionellaceae bacterium
GTTGCACTCTTTTGGCTAACATAACTTGACGTTCGCGATCGGCTTGTTTTTCTATAGGTAGCCTAAAGAACTGTCTAAATTGTCGCGCATTGCCCAATAAGCCAGGCATAAGAAAATTAAATAGTGACCACAATTCCCCCAAATGATTTTCTAATGGCGTGCCAGTCAAACACAAGCGATAACGCGATTGAATTTGCAAGACAATTTGGGTGGTTTTAGTTCTGGAGTTCTTGATGAATTGAGCCTCATCTAAAATTAAATAATAAAACGGATACGCAATAAAACGACTTTTATCCCGCTGAATTAAGCCATAAGTAGAGATTACTATATCATAATCCTCAAAAGGCTGATGATGGCGATCAAATCCATGAAAAACCAAGACTTTCAAATCAGGCGTAAAACGACTGGCTTCCTCGAACCAATTCCAAACCAAACTAGTAGGTGCCAGAATTAGACTGGCTGTCTTTAAACGTCCCTGTTCTTTTTCATGCTGTAATAAAGCTAATGTTTGAATGGTTTTTCCCAGGCCCATATCATCAGCTAATACACCGCTAAACTGCATGTTCTGTAAAAAATGCAACCAATTTAAACCATGCTGCTGGTAATCCCTTAATACCGTATTTAATCCTTCTGGTGGAGTGATATTCGGTAACGTCTCCATCGATGTCAATTGCTGTAATTGATCGCGTAATGCTTGGGTTCCACGCCAGCGCGCTGCAGTCACGCGTAAAGCATCTTCTGCTTCCTGCATCAACGACACATGATAATGCCGCATACCGCCTACCCCAGTCCCCAGAGTATAATGTAGTAATACACGTAACAACGGACGTAACCTGCCAAATTCCATTCGTAACCGCTTGCCATCTAATAGCGGTAAATCAATTCGTTTTTTTTCCGGGAAAGCTTCAATTTCAGCGCTGCTCATGCGATGCAGTAAATCAATAACCAACGGCATAATGTCCACTTCTACACCATCAATCACAATCCCTAACTGGTAGGCAAAAAAATCCCTACCGGCGCCATCGATGTTAGAGTACCACTCAAAAGTATCTACTTCGAATACATTTTCATGATTTAATGTTGAGTCTGCGGTCAACAGGCTGCGCTTAAGATTGGATGGTACGGCCGGTAACTCAACCACATTAAGTTTGGCTTGATCTTGCAGTGCAAAAAAACAAGCAGCAATGTGCCGGCATGGGGTTTGATCCTGGCATGCACAGCGCATGTCTCCTATGGGCCAAGACTTTAAATCCAAATGAACATCATATAATTGATGCACAATCCCTTTCACTCGAGCCTTAAGCAATCCTTCGCTCAATCTAATTGTTAACACCTGTCCGTGCTGCATGTCTTCCATGCCTTGACGTAATACACTCGGTGAAAAAACCTCAACCATCTTCAAGAGCGCTGCTTTTAACATCTTCCTGGACCCTGCATGATGATCAAACACAGTATATTATCATAGATCTGGATACGCAGATGCATTTACAGGATAATAGAGTAAATAGTCTTTAAGAAAAACCAATATGACCGAATCTTTAACTGTTATGATGGCGCAAATCAATCCGATTGTCGGTGCAATAGAGGCTAATACAAACACAATAATTGATATTGTACGTGCACAAGCCAGCAAAAATGATCTAATTGTTTTTCCAGAGCTTGTTTTAACTGGTTACCCACCGGAGGATCTTCTCTTCCGTAACAGCTGTGCAAACCGCGTAAATACAGCGATCAACGCAATCATGGCTGCGACAGGTGCTGTCTATGTGATTGTTGGACATCCCAGCTGGTATAAGAATCAATGCTTCAACTCAGCCAGTGTTTTTTATTCAGGTAAATGTGTTGCACGCTACTACAAACAAACATTACCCACTCATGGTGTCTTTGACGAACGACGTTATTTCACCCCAGGTCCAGAGACAGCATGCGTATTCAAGATAAAAAACACTGGGATTGGCCTGTGTATCTGTGAGGACTTATGGCAACCTGGGCCAGTAGAACGGTTAAAATCGGCGGGGGCTCAACTGCTGATCTCTTTAAATGCCTCGCCTTTTGAAGAAACCAAACAACAACAACGTATGTCGATACTCAAGGAACACGCACTCACCGGACTAAATATAGTATATGTTAATCTGGTGGGCGGGCAAGATGAATTGCTGTTTGACGGTCAATCTATGGCTTATGATAACCACGGGCAATGTTTTGCACGCGCCCCGGCATTTGAGAGCAATCTGCAAACCGTGACATTTAATCCGAACAAGGCCCGGGTTGCACCTGTACCTGATATTGATCACACCGCCATACTGTATCGCGCTTTAGTCTTTGGATTACATGATTATATTGAAAAAAATGGTTTTCCAGCCGTCTTGATTGGATTGTCTGGTGGTATAGACTCAGCCCTGACTTTAGCGATTGCCGCTGATGCTTTGGGTGCAGAACGAGTACATGCCGTGATGATGCCATCACGTTATACCGCAACAATTAGCCACGAGTATGCACTCCAGCAGCTGAATACAATGCATGTTGCATATACAACACTTGATATAGAACCTACATTTAACGCCTTAATCTCAACCTTAGAACCGTCATTTATTGGCCATGCCCCCGACGTAACAGAAGAAAATCTTCAGGCAAGAATTCGAGGTACTTTACTCATGGCATTATCCAACAAGACCGGTAACATGGTACTGACTACCAGCAACAAAAGCGAACTAGCGGTCGGTTACTCTACCTTATACGGCGACATGTGTGGTGGATTTTCAGTATTAAAAGATGTGTTTAAAACACAAGTTTATGCTTTGGCAAAATATCGCAATACTATTACGCCAGTAATCCCAGAACAAGTTTTAACTCGAGCACCCAGCGCTGAATTGGCTTGGAATCAAACTGATCAAGACTCTTTGCCTGAATATGAGATTTTAGATACCATACTCCGCGCATATATTTATGAGCACTGTGACTTGGACGATCTGCTGTTGCGTGGATATACTCGAGATCTAGTTGAGCCCATCATTCAACGAATTAAGCGTAATGAACATAAACGCCGACAAGCCGCACCAGGTGTTAAAATTAGTCATTGTGCTTTCGGTAAGGACTGGCGCTATCCAATAACTTCTAAATTCTAGGCAAGTACTTGCAAAATCATCCCAACACGCTAACATGGTGTCACTTTAAATCTTCATGAGTATAAGATGAGAATCTCTGTTTTTATTGCCGCCGGACTACTCAGCCAAGCTGTGCTGGCAGCAGCGCCGATTGATGGACCATATTCGCAAGTTTTTGGTGGTTACGCCTGTATTCCCGACAATATGGGTGTCACGCAATGGGGGCTAACCCGATCAAATGTCAATCAACTTTCCGGCTTTGATGCTGGCGGTAATTTAGGTTTTAAAAGCAACCTAATGCGCTATGAAGGCGAATTCACATACATAAAATCCAACATAAACAAATTTACTCTTAACGATATCCAACAAACTGGTGTTAATGGTTATGACCAAGTATTATTGGGTTTAGCTAATATCTATTACGATTGGCCGGGATTAAATACAACCTTACAACCATTTTTAGGTGGTGGGATCGGTTATGCCTGGGTACAAGCACAATTAGATAGTTCAGGACCTTTTGGCGCCACAAATTTCACCGGTAGTAACTCAGTATTTGCTTACCAAGCCACTGGTGGATTAACATACAATTTCGCTGAAAACTATGCGTTAAGCTTAGGATATCGTTATATAGCAACCACCAGAACGCCTGAGATAGGACACTCAGTACAGGCACATCTGGCTAACTTAGGCGCGGTTTATCGTTTTGATGGTCGCCGTTATCAATAAAATCTAATGTGCGAGTATTCTGAACATCTATATGCAAACAGATACACGATATATAAACAAAAGGACATGTTATGAACTGCTTATGCACACGAACCGTGGCCGGTTTAATGACTGCTACTTTAATCTCATTAAGTTCAGCGACTTTTGCCCTTAATCCTGTTGAAGGATGGTACGCAGGATTATACCTGGGTGTGAGTTATGCGCCAGATACTTTGTTTCCTGTTACAGGTCCATTTGGCGGAATTACCCTGAGCAATGCATCTTTAGCCTATGGCGTGCTGGGTGGTGTTGGGGGGGAGTTAGGCTATAGATGCGGTCATTTACGTGCTGAGGGACAAATTCTTTACAATAATAATCCATACTCATCTATAACTATAGATAACTTAATGATTAACGGCACAAGAACTACATTTAACGGTCAGGCTTACCCCGTAAGCATGACCGGTCAAACAAATATTGGTGCGGCTCTAGTCAACGGATTCTTCGATCTATACACCCCAAACCGTGACAACGTAGATAATATTGCCCCATATGTTGGCTTGGGTATTGGCTATGCCTACGTACAAAACAACTTAACAATTACATATAGTAATACGACCACTGATCCATCCACAATCACCCTGCAACAAGGTGATTTTTGGCGTAACTACACTTCTTTGGCGGGCCAGGCAATTGCTGGTGTCAATTACTTCATGGATGATTTCACAACGATTGGGATTGATTTTAGATATTTTAGCACTACCAAGCAAACACACTCAGGCAGATATGAATTTATATCATTTGATACTCAGAACCAAATATATTCTGCAAATTTAGTCTTTAATGGGGCTTTTGATCTTGGTTGACCCAACTAAAAATCTAATCCTAGCATCCATTATGTCTGCAGATTTAATGCGTATAGGCGAAGACGTAGATCAGGTTATGGGTGCTGGCGTGGATATGCTGCATCTTGATGTGATGGATAATCACTATGTACCTAATTTAACTTTTGGGCCACAAATTTGTTCTGATTTAAACAAACGTAATTGTGGCTTGGGTATAGACGTACATTTGATGGCTCGGCCTGCGGATCGATTAATCCAAAGTTTTGCTGCAGCCGGTGCAACCAGAATCAGCATCCACCCCGACGCCACCATCCACTTAGATCGCAGTTTGCAACTTATTCGAAAACTAGGCTGTCAGGTTGGTTTGGTTATAAACCCAGCTACCACCGTTGATTGTTTAGCATTTTGCGCACATAGATTAGATTTTGTCACGGTAATGACGGTGAATCCTGGTTTTGCTGGCCAAGCATTAATCCCGCAAATGCTTGAAAAAATTGCACAAATTCATAAATTATACCCGGATTTAGCTATTTGTGTTGATGGTGGTGTCTGCGCGGACAACATGCAGGCCTTAGCAATGGCTGGAGCCACTCAATTTGTAGTCGGCTCAGCGATTTTTAAGCAAAAAGATTATGTGCAAACCGTATTAAACATGCGTCAAGCATTACGTGTTTCCAGGGCATGAGCCGACTAATTAAATACGTTTTACGTTTAATAATAGTTTTTTTTATGATCCCAGTGCACGCTGGCCAGGCATATTTAGATAAGTTTCACGGCTACTTAAAATGGTCCTCACAACTTCCAACTACCACCGATCCTGATTTCTTATCCTTTATTGAGTTCCCATCACCTTTAACGACTAAATTACGTGAAAAATGGTTATATCAAATGGCTTATAGCAAACGTTGGGCTGATTTTCATACAGCTTATCGAGGCTCGAATGACGTTAGTTTACAATGTTATGCTCAAACAGCATTATACAATTTAGACTATAAGGATGAGGCCTTAAAATCTGCACTACCTTTATGGTTAAACGGTAACCGCCAACCAGCAGCTTGTAATACATTATTTAACTTATTATTAGCCAATAATGCATTCAGTGTACCGCAGCTACAACAACGCCTCACACTGGCGCTAGAAAAAAGCAATCACGCTTTGGCTATAACTATTTTAAAACAATTAAAACTTCCACAAGAAGCTGACTTACTGGAACAAATTCATAAAAAACCAACAATTATCTCTTATCTGTCGCCAAGTATGCTACATAGTGAGTTTTATCTTTATGGATTGAAATTACTGTTTGCAAGCAACCAGCAAAAGGCCATTGAACTTGCCAATAAATATAAATTAAGCCAATATCAACAACAAGATTTCATCGGTCATGTTGCTTTGTATAAAGCCATTAGACACCAACCAGAAGCTAAACAATGGTTAAACCAAATAACATCATTGAACGATCATCCTGTGTTGTTAGATTGGTCAATTAGATCAGCTTTGTCTGATAAACGCTGGGATGACGTATTAAAATTAATTCAAATTTCTCCAGATGCACAGACGCCATGCTGGCGTTATTGGCGTGCGCGTGCTCTTCAGAAATTAGGCGATCACATCAATGCTAATCAAGAGTATGAAGTTTTGGCCAAAACACGTAATTATTACGGCTTTTTAGCGAGCATGAGGATAAATCATCCATTGTCTTTTGAGGAAGAGCAAGTTGTACCTCGTCAAGATTTATTAAAATTATATCAACCAATTACTCAAGAAATACGAGTTTTATATAACACGAATCAAGTATTAGCGGCAGCAAGACGTTTAAATGATTTCATGAGCGAACTACCCAATGATGAGCAAAGCACTTTGGCAAATTGGGTAGCAAATGATTTGCACTGGTATGATCGCGCGATATATCTGAGTAATACACCTAAATTAAATAATATATTATCCTTAAGATTTCCAATACCCTATACAGATATTATCAAGATATCTGCGCAAAAGAATAAACTTAAGCCTGAGTTGGTATTTGCGATGATTCGACAAGAAAGTACATTTCGTTCGGATATAATCTCATCTGCAGGCGCTCAGGGTATTATGCAAATAATGCCCATGACTGCGCGCATGGTGGCCAACCAAACAGGAATTAAATACTCAGGTCCAGATCAACTATTAAATTCGGAAAAAAGTATTGAAATAGGTACAGCATATTTGGGCAAACTCTCAAAACAATTTAATGGCCACCCAATATTAATGGCTGCAGCGTACAATGCCGGGCCTAAACAAGTACGTCACTGGATCACCTATAGCCATACTAGTGAAATTGATTTATGGATTGAAACACTAGCATGGCCAGAAACACGTAATTATCTAAAAAACATTTTGGCATTTTATGCAGTTTATCAACATAGATTGAATGAGACAATCAATCTAACTGCTTTGATGCAAGAATTTTAACTATCCCGGGCGCGTTTACGTCGTGTTTCTTTAGGATCACGATGCAATGGCCGGTATACTTCAAGCCGATCACCTGGTTGCACCAAGCTGGTTAAATCTACTGATTTAGAAAAGATACCGGTGCATAACACTTGCGCAGGATCTAGTTCATTGATCATACCTGATTGATTTAAAGCATCATTAACTGTCATGCCCAAAAACCAAGCGCATGTCTTATTCTTAGCTGGTTGTGTTTGCGTGGGACAAAACACAACCTCAACCATTAACATATTATCGGATTATCCTGATAGATAATCTGAGCACGATCACAAAAAGCATCAATCATTTTACTGCTGATTTGTTCAAACATTGGACCCAGTAACATAGAAAACATTCTACTCGAAAATTCAAATTCCAAATCAAATGAAATCAGACATCCATGAGGTGCTGGGTCGAAACGCCAAAAACCCTCAAGATGATGAAACGGTCCGTCAATTAGACGTAATTCAATTACTTTATTTTTCTGCAAGCGATTACATGTGGTAAACGATTTGCTCATCCCTCCGGCCAAAATAGTCAGAGTAGCTTGAACTTCATCCTCAGTACGGTGGTGTATCTCACTGCCAGAGAAATATGGCAGAAAGTCACCATAATGCTCAACGTCATCGACCAACTGATACATTTGCTCACAAGAAAAAGGTACAATACGTGATTTTTGAATTTGGGTCATCCGCAATTTCCCTGTTTAATATTTAAAGATATACGTTTATTTAGCCAATTAGATATATCCCGTATTTCTTTTGCGCATATAGAATGATCCATTAGATATTCTTGTAGCTCAACGTCATGAAAACCACGCGCTAATAACCAAGAGTGTATACTTCTGGTCCACTCAGTTGGCACAACATTATCCAATGTTCCAGCAGCAATAAATACTGGAGTTTCCAGTTGATGTACATCCGGCCGCTCGCTAGCTAATGGCAAATAAGCTGATAATACAATTATCCCACCCATAGGATCTGGCAGATTTAATCCGGTATGTAAGGCCATTGCCCCACCCTGAGAAAATCCAGCTAAAAAAATCTGTCGATTGCTAAAGCCTGCATTATTTTGTTCAGACAAGACTTCTAAAACACGTGCTTCAGACTCATGTATTCCAACACGGTCCTCGCGAGAACTTATCGTCAGACCTGTAATATCATACCATGCGCGCATAGACTGATTATTATTTACAGTAACTGGCCGCACAGGTGCGTCTATAAAAACATGGCGTACTGGAGCTGTTAACAAAAACTGATCAGCCAACGCCATCATATTTTGAGAATTAGAACCTAAGCCATGCATCCAAATAACACATGCTTGTGCCGGCAATTGTGGATCTTTTATATAAACGTTCAAACATCTGACTCCTAAGCATTCTATAGAACAGCCTAAATAAAACATACAGGGAACTTAGTGTCAAGAGTTCTGTTTTGGTCTTCAGCACTAAATATATATTTTATAGTTCTGTAAACCATTTTATGCTAGAATCGATGTTAAAAAATATCCTAGGGCTGTATTCATATGAAAAAATACGTTATTGCTGCTTTTTATAAATTTGTGCCATTGGCTGATTATTTATCTATGAAAGAACCTTTGCTGGCCAAAATGCGTGAACATGGTGTATTTGGCACGATCATTTTGGCGGCAGAAGGAATTAATGGTGGTGCTGCTGGTACTATAGAGGCTATGTCTGCTTTATATGCATACTTACACAGTCAGCCGTTGTTCCAAGATCTGGTATTCAAAGAAACTTTTGATGACTTAATGCCATTTGAAAAAGCTAAAGTTAAATTCAGAAAAGAAATTGTTACTTTAGGTATAGAAAATATCAATCCTTTAGACCAAACTGGACAGCGCTTGTCTCCTGCTGCATGGAATCAGTTGATATCTGAGCCTGAAGTTTTAGTTATTGACACTCGTAATACTTACGAAGTTGAATTAGGTACCTTTGAAAATGCTATCAACCCTAATACAGAAAACTTTAGAGACTTTCCTGCTTACGTAGAGGAAAATCTAATGGACAAAAAAGATTCCAAAATTGCTATGTTTTGTACTGGCGGGATCCGTTGTGAGAAATCGACGGCTTATCTTATGAGCTTGGGCTTTAAAAATGTCTACCAATTAGAAGGTGGCATTCTAAATTATTATGAATGCACACCAACCAATGAGTCACTCTGGCAAGGACAATGTTTTGTCTTTGATGAGCGTATCGCCGTTTAATCAAACTGCTGGTAAGGCACATGTTTGCGACCAAACACGCAACATAGCATTTCCTTGGGCACATAATTGTGAAGGTACGTGACGAATTTCAATGCCGTAATTTAGTTGCTGTAAACCTAACAAAACAGGTGCCAAACCAGGTGATGGAGTGCCGTTTAAATCATTCAGAGGAAATATGCGCACTTCATTAGCTACCCGCACCAACTCACAAATACGTTCCACGGCTTGCTTGATGGCACCGGAATGATCAAAGAAAAAATGCGAACTAACAGCATGATTAAATTGATTATTTACAAAATTAGTTGCTATATCTACACACTCTACATAACGCTTTTCCGCACAACCACGATCATAATCTTGCAAAAAACACTTAATACCTGCGCGCCTATAGTTTAACAACGTATCCAATTCAGTCGTATTAAGCGCATCTAAATTATTTTTTTGCCGGATGATCTCAATATATTTTTGTTCAAAATTTAGGTTGATTTTCTTTTCAAGCGTTGTGCAATCTAATCCAAACCACGGATCCAAACTAATTATATTGTGATGGCCAGATTGTGCTAGCTGTGAATTAACCGCTGTGGCCGCGCAACCATACTCTAGTATATTGGATCGCATTTGCTTGTCTGATAAATCAAACATGCTCTGATATTCATCTATATGAAAACCCCACAAAGCTTTTCTATTCATTTGACGCATCCTTTAAATTTTGATCCTATACTCTAGACGGTATCCAAAAACACTAATTTACTTTTTTCAACATGAGGCAATGTAATATGCAAAAACCCACGCTAGCTGTTGTTATGTTTATCAGTGCTTTACTCGCCTTTGCTATCATACCAACTGTGTATGCAATAATGGTAGTCAGCAAAGCGTCTTCTGACGTAAATACTATTGCAATATCTAAAACAACTAAGGTAGCCTGTCAAGACAATTATATGAGTCATGATATCTTGAAGAGCAACCATGTACAACAAATCACTAAATAGCCTTTTGATTTACGGAGGTAGTTTTGATCCTGTACACCAAGGTCACTTAAATACTGCATTAGCAGTACAAGAAGGTGCTCATTTTGAGCGCTTTCTATTTCTACCATGCAAGCAATCATTACTCAAGCAACCAGCTCAGGCTGGATGTACAGACCGCGTAAACATGCTCCGGCTGGCATTAGCCAGATATCCTGAATTTACACTAGATACCTATGAAATAACACGCTCAGGACCATCATATATGATTGAAACTCTTGAGTATATGCGCACGCAAACTAGTTGCAATACAGCAATTACTCTGCTGATGGGACTTGATTCTTTTATAGATCTACCACTATGGCAACGTTGGACCGAGATTTTATCCTACTGTCATCTGATGATACTCGATCGGCCAAATTACTGTATAGATAATCTACAGCCTGACTTACTAGCTCTGATGCACAAACACCAAACATATAATAAAAATGATCTTATCACCAGTCCTTGTGGATATATTTACCGTTTCAATGCAGGCGAGCATGCAGTATCATCAAGTTTTTTACGCACACACATGTATTCTGCATCTGACATAAATCGATTAATGCCAGAATCAGTTATAGACTACATCAAGGAGCATGGACTTTATCAATCGCACTCTCCATCTGATCCAAAACTTTCATTCGATTAATGAATTCAGGTACAAAGCTGTGCAGCCATGTAACCAAAGGATCAAAAGTAGCATACAGTCGTGCATTTTGCCGTAAGGCGGAATCAGAAATTCCGGTGATACTCAAAACCAACATTATCAAAGCTACAATCAAAATACCACGCACCAAACCAAAGATCATGCCCAACAAGCGATCTATTGGACTTAAACCAGAACGATGCAAAACCAAACCAATTAATATATTTAATACGGCTCCAGCAATTAAAGTTGTAAACAAAACCAGCATAAATGCAACTATTGAACGTACTGTTTTGTCATGCAGGTAAGGTGCTAACCACGGGATAACATACTGCGAACACGTAAAGGCCAGCCAAAAAGCAGTGATCCAAACGCTCAAAGCTATGGATTCTTTAATTAATCCACGCACAAAGCCAGTGGCCATAGATAGCCCAATTACGACTAAAACCACACAATCAACCCAGTTTATTCCGAACATTTAGCCAATCTCACTACTTTTAACTACAAACCCGGTTAATTTTACGTTGCTCGCCAGAGTTTGTTGTAATTGAATTGCGGCATCACGTTGATGTAATTTTCCAACTAATACTTGATAAAAAGCTTGCTGTTCGCCTTGCACATTTTTGGTAAATGCGTGGTATGAAGCAGTATACCCAGACTCACGTAATTTATTCACTAATAACTCTGCATTTTTGCGCTGCATAAAAGCAGCAAGTTGCACCTGATATAATGATTGGTTAACTGCTGGCTTTAATGAAGACTTAGATGCTATTACGCTAATCAGTTTAGTTCTAGCGGCTGTTTGTGGAGCCGCTGGAGCCACCGTTGGTGCTTGTACTATATGACTTAATTTAACTACAGGTTCAATCCTAGCCACTGTTGTAGGAGCAATTGTCTTTACTGGCGTTAAGGATTGTGCTTTTGCAACTAATGACGATTTAGGCACATTTAGTACCTTGGGCATGTTCATACGCGCCACTTTAACCGCCTTAAACATTGCTTTTTGATTAGGGATTGCTAACTTAGGAGCTGCTGGTCGATGTAAAGGCAATAATGAAACATGCATCTGCTCCTCAAAATGAGCATTAGACTTCTTTAATATGTCTGGTAAGAATAAAATTGCCAAAGCTAAAATTACCACAGCCCCGGTTAAACGATGTTTGATACGTTCACTCATCACAAATTTCATGTTTGCACCTCGTTTTTATTACATTCAGTCATTACTGCACTAACTGTTAAAAAAGAACCATACACTAAAATAAGATCGCCTGGAACTGCGCGTTGTTTGGCCGCATAATAAGCCGCAGCAGGATCCATAAAACAATCTTTTGGTATTATGTTATTAACTTTAAACGCCTCAAGTAACTGCTGCTGACTTGAAGCACGTGGACCACTTAAACATGCAGGATACCATGCATCAACCAACATCCGCATTGGAGTAATTAGACCTGCCAAGTCTTTATCTTGTAAAGCAGAAAAAACCGCATGTACCCGCCCTGCAATATGATTGTGCTGAAACCATCCGGCTAAATATTCTACTGCCTGTGGATTGTGTGCAACATCATACAATACACTCACAGTTCCTTGCACCAACTGTTGGCGCGCATCCACCTGCACCGAACACATGGCCTGCTCCCAATGTTCTGGCGATACCGGCAAGCGATCTAATAATTGCTTGCTAGCCATAACGGCTGCAGCCGCAGCCTGGATATGTAAGTTGGGGCGAGTAAACCACTGCCAATCAACCAGCGGACTAAATAATATACCCAGTTTATCTGGCGTAACGTTAACTTGATAGTCTTGCTTGAACGCCAACATCTTTAAATCCAAAGCACTAGCCTGCTCTAATATACTCACAGGCACTGCTTCATCAGCATAAATAAATGCTTGGTTTCGGCGTAAAATACCTGCTTTTTCACGGCCAATGGCCTCGATTGTATCACCTAAGTACTCTTGATGATCCAGAGCAATTGTCGTGATCACCGCCACATTTGCATCTATTATATTAGTCGCGTCAAGTCTGCCACCCATGCCAACCTCCAACAAAATCACTTGAACTTTGGCGGCTTTAAATAATAACAAGGCCGCCAAAGTCATGCTCTCAAAATAGGTCAGGCTGATGTCCTGCCGCGCTGCATCTAGCTGAGATAAAGCATCATATAAATCATGATCTGCTACCATTTGCTGATTAATCTTAATCCGCTCATTGGCTGTAAGTAAGTGCGGACTGGTATAACAACCCACGCTATATCCAGCAGCCGAATATATTTCGGACAACATAGCCAAGGTAGACCCTTTGCCGTTTGTGCCGGCCACAGTGATTACAGGCACACCTGGTTTCAATAGATCTAGGGTTGTAGCAACAACATTAATATTCTTCATGCATAAATTTATAGCTGGGGCATGCGACTGATCAAAGTCAGCTAACCTTACAGCTAATTGACTGGACGCGCTCAAGCTAATTTTTCCGTTGTGCGATGTGTAAGTTTAGCGATTAATTCGGCGATAGTCGCACGTAAATTCTTACGTTCAACTATCATGTCAATATGCCCATGCTCGAGTAAGAATTCACTGCGCTGAAAACCCTCAGGCAAACTTTGTCGTACGGTTTGCTCGATTACACGCGGACCGGCAAAACCAATCAAAGCTTCGGGTTCAGCAACAATAATATCGCCTAAACTTGCAAAACTCGCGGACACACCACCCATGGTTGGATCAGTTAACACGACTATAAATGGCAAGCCCATAGCAGATAATTTAGCCAATGCAGCAGACGTTTTTGCCATTTGCATCAAAGAAAATAACCCCTCTTGCATCCGAGCACCACCACTAGCTGTAAAACAAATATACGGGATCTTGTTTTCCATCGCCGTGTTAACTGCACGTACAAATTTTTCACCTACAGTTGCGCCCATAGAGCCGCCCATAAATCCAAACTCAAATGCACTTACAACCACTGGTTGGTTATTTAATAACCCTGTCATTACAACTAAGGCCTCTTTCTCGCCAGTAGCTTTTTGTGCCTGGGTGATCCTGTCTTTATATTTTTTTGAATCTTTGAACTTTAAACGATCAATTGGCTCAAGTCCGATCGCAAACTCCACTTGGCCAGTTGCATCCAAGAATTGTTTTAAGCGTTCACGTGCGGATAAACGATGGTGATTATTACACTTCGGGCACACCGATAAGTTTTTCTCAAGCTCAGTTCTGTATAAAGTTTCTGCGCAACGTTTGCATTTAATCCAAACACCGTCGGGCACACCTTTTTTCTGAAAGGTTTCTATACGAATTTTCGATGGTAACAGTTTTTTTAACCAACTCATGTAAAACATCCGTTCTGTTCAATATGAACATGATTATACCCGATTTTTAAAAACATTTCACCTGCCGTGCTGATCCAGTAAAGACACAGCAGTTTGCGCGTCAGTTTGTCCAGCTTTTGCAGCACGTGTAATCCATAACCAAGCTTTACGACGATCTTCTATTACTCCCTGACCATAATAATACATATAACCCACAGCATATTGAGCATCAGCTTGTCCTTTTTCTGCCTCAGGTAGTAATCTAACAAACGCTTGGCGATAATCTTGTACACTGAAACTTTGAATACCCTGGGTTAAATTATACGCGGATCCAAAACAACCTCCGAGCATAATAACCAGTAACCATATGATTAATCGCATGAATTAGTCCTTGTTTAATATCAATTTCTCTAGAGTGTTCTGACGCTCGATCAAAACCTCTGTGCGCTGTATACTGCGTATTTTGGCTCCAAAAGGCAATAGATCGCCAACGTGTAAAAAATGATCCTCACCATCAGCAAAGCGCAAAATAACGACTGATTCCAGAGGTTTTTCTGCATATCCAATACCGATCAGCGTAACCGCCAAACCAGAATTTTTCACTTGGACCCCAGATAAATCATCTGAAATATATAAACCAAATAAGCCAGGATACAATCCAGGATCCAGCTGGTGCGCCGGCGTTGTGGCGCTTGAGTGCTCAATTAACGGCGTAGTCTCAGTGGAGTAAGCGTTAAAAAAATTTCTAGCTGATAAAAATTGCCAGATAATCGCTAATATTATAAAAAAACACAGCACTGGCAACAGCCAAGAAAAACCCGAGTTGGTTTTTAGGCTTAAACGTGGTAAGCGCTCAAACATTATCCGCGTTTTATGTAACTGTGTTTTTGCTACACGACGCAGTTTGATCTGACGTATCAAGAGTTTTTCGCCAAACGATACACGTTAAATATCTTACTTAAAACATTAACCTGCGAAACTTGGTGTAAATCTGCACTAATGTCCGCTGGCAACTGCACGGCCTGATCTGCATCAACAATTATATAATGGTTTACATTACTCGAGATTAATGCGCGCAAACGATCTTCGTCCAAAGTAGCTACTGCACGTCCTGCAGAATAAAACTGTGCAGAATAATCAATCTTGTAAGTCCAATAAATAAACTTACTGAGCTTTGAAATAGGTTGTTGTTGTAATAAAGTCACTACGCGCTGTTGGGATTTAGCAACTAATTCAGGTTTTAACACAAATATCAGGGTTGCCAATAAAAAAATACTACCACATAATGTTGCCGCCCATAATATCCAGCTGCGAACATTTGATCTGGCTTGAGTACGACCTATTAGCTCAGCACACAGTAAGGCGAACGCAGGTAAACTTGGAAAAACATACGGGTAAATAATATTCCGTGCAAATGTAAAAAAAACTAACGGTAATAATGCACACAACAATAAATAATATAACCATCCGTCGGTATCTGGGACTATTGCACGTAATTTCTTGCCGTGCCCCCAGACCCAGCCAACAGCCAATATTGACCACGGGCACATGCCTAAAAAAGCGTACAACCAAATCATCCCGTATGGTGCGATATGTGCAAAGCCGTATTTATCACCGGACCAACCGGGTTGTAAAAAACGTTGTAGGTGTTCGCCAATTAAAAAATAATTTAAAAAACCCGGAGTGTGTAACTCAGCCAATACATACCACGGCACGGCAATTATTAACATTAGTAATCCACCAACAAACCATGGTAACTCATGCAAAGTGGTTTTGATTTTTTTTTGCCATAACACCCAGGCCAAGATGGGCATGCCGGTTAATACTAGCGCAACTGGCCCCTTGGCTAAGAGCCCTAAACCCAAGCCAATAAAAAAAACATATCTCCATGCGCGTTGCTTTAGAATTACCACCTGAGCAAAGGCAATTAAAGATAATGTCGTACAGAATAATAATGCCGGATCAGTCATTACTGTGCCAGCATCCAAGAAAAAATAAAAACTTCCAGCAAGAATCAATACAGCATTTAAAGCAACACTTTTACCACTACGTTTTTTGGCTATCGACCAAACTAAAGCTAAAATCATGATGGATAAAAATAGCCCAGGAACGCGTGCGGCAAAAGCCGTGACGCCCAAGGCTTTCATAGACAGCGCAGATAACCACGTGGATAAAGGTGGCTTAGCCCAAAAAGGTTCTCCATAATGATGCATTGGGGTAATCCAATTGTTGGTTTCCAACATAATCCGCGAGATTTCTGCATAACGCGCTTCAGTCGGATCATTTAGAGGCACAAAAATCATGGCTAGCAAACGACTACACAGCAAAAAAAACAACACGCCAATTGCCGGCCAATTGTATCGGTGAGTAAGTGATAATACGCGTTCACGACTTACATAATGCATTATTTACCTCGTTTTTAACATTAGCTGGCATGACGCTGAACGCATGTCATGTAAAAAATTATCACTCATCAAATATGCTTGCTCATATGGCCTGGAATAAGCCAAAGGATCATCTTGATCCGATGATAATACACCAGGGTGGCACATA
>CANNIJ010000026.1 GCA_947505025.1 Legionellaceae bacterium
ATAGGTTGCTTGCCAATGATTGCGTCCATGGTCATGTTTTTTTACCAAAGGTCCCGATGGCTTCATGTTAAAAGACTTATATTGCCAAAGCAATAGGCAGATTAATAATATGGTAACTCAGCACGTCATCCAGAATGAAGTGGTGAGATTAACAGCTATGATGAAAAAACGTGAATACCAGCATTGGAACGCTGGATTACGCCAATAAAATCCGGGCAAGTAGAACGCCAGTACACGATTTGTGTTCGTGTTGATAATTTGCCGTAAAGCCAATCTAGTGCTATATATTAGCATAACAAGATCAAACATCGAGCATTATGTCGTGTATGTTTTAAGTGCGAAATTAACTGTGCTCAAGGAACTTTTCAGCAGTATATAGTTAGCTGCTAATTACCGGAGAAAATAAATGCAATACTTTGATAAAATCATATTTATTAGTATTAGTGCAGGGTTGCTGCTGCCTTTGAACGGCAGCGCTATAGAAATAAACAGTTTGACCCAGCAATCAGGCACATCACAAAAGATACAGTTGGCATTACGGGCCACCACTGCCGCACCATCCCAACTAATTGATAAAACAGCTATACTGAATGCAAGACCCCGTGCTGTACCCAAGAATCAATACAGCAAACTATATGAATCAACATACGGCACCTATTCTGCACAATAAAAACTGATGATCAACATACCAAACAGTCGTACATGTTTGCAAAAAAAACCATGATCTCATAGACTATAATCTCGGAGATCCTGTAAAAAGGACTTGTAGCTCAGGAGGAGCTTATGACATGTGCCAGCATCCCAACGTGTTTTTTTCCAAGTACTGTATTGTTTGTTGCAAACCAGCAGGACGACTGGTTAAAGGAAATAGCCGTGGGCGATCCGCGTTTTACTGCTTATATAGTTGATTCACCCGCTGCAGCAGTTGCGCATTTAAATCAGCAATGTAGTGATGCTGACCAATTAACAGGTCTTTGCACCGACCATAGTTTCGTGGCACATCAGGCACCAGGAGTGGTGGATCCTGCTAGTGAAACACTAGTCATGGTACATGCTGAGATGTATAATCCTTTGCGTTTTAACGAGGTTTCAGTATTAATAGTGGATAGTACACTGTTAACCACTGATGTCTTTGATTTTTGCCGTTCATTAGACCATTATGCAATAAAAATAATGGTACTTATAACCACTGAACAACTATCGTCTGCGGTCATTGCATTGGCGAGTGGTTGGATTGATGCGTATATCACACAGGATACTCATGATCTGCCGCACAGGCTCATTGAAAACATTTACCGGTTACAAGAAAAATATTTTCAGTGTATGTCAAAAATAGTGCTAAAATTACTCAAAATCCAACAGCCAGAATGTTTGAGTAATCCTGATTTTGTTAGATTTTTTCAAGATGTATGTGCTCAACACCTGATAGTTGAGTATTATTTGGTTGATATTTCTGGAGGTTTTTTGTTAATCAACGCCGCTGGAAAAGTTAGTTTGTTATTGATTAAACGTCAGAGTGAATTGCCATTAATCACTGAATTTGCAGCTGCGCATGGTGCGAGTAATGCTGTTTTGGAATCGATTCGATCGGGTCAAAAGATACCTGGCATCCTAGCCCAAGAACTTCGTGGCGCTGGTGATATTAATTGGTCGCATTTATTGGTCCCAGCAGAGCATAGATTTTTTAATGATGCATATGAGACTGCATATGTATCTGGACATTCATGGTATGATGCAAATTATAAAAAGTTATGCTCTTATCAACACTATTTAAATGAAATACATTCGGCGGATTGTTTGTTGACTCACTAAGGATATTATTTGATGTTAGTAAATAAAGTATTTCCTCACACTAAAATTGCCAGATCTATATATCTATTTTTGTTTTTGATCACAATATCGGTGCTAGTTATATCTTTTTATACGGAATATTGTTTGGGAATAAAATCTTGCCCATTATGTTTTATGCAGCGTCTGTGTGCGGTTTTTTTTGCGGTTTTTTGTTTGGTTGGATGCGGCTTCCAGCGCTCTATACGTAGTATGTTGTTGATGCAAATGTTATTTGCTAGCGGTGGATTGTTTTTTGCTTTGCGTCAAGTATGGTTGCAGTTACAACCCGTAGATATTGGCGGCATGTGTATGCCTGGATTGGATCAATTAATAGATTATATTTCCTGGAACACAGTAATTAAATCATTTTTTTGGGGCAGTACTGATTGTAGTGAAGTCGTATTGTCTTGGTTTGGATTGTCAATGCCGGTCTGGTCTAGTGCATACTTTGGCATTATGTTAGTTGGTTCGTCTGTAGTTTTATGGTTTTTTCGCCGAGGATTTAAGTGAGTCCTGCTGCTTTTTCCTGTGAAGTCTTACACACGGCACGTAATGGTAATGCACGCGTTACACGTGTAACCACACCCCATGGAACATTTTTAACCCCGACATTTATGCCCGTAGGCACACGTGCTGGGGTCAATAATATGACTCCGGATGAATTACTCGCTGCCGGCACTCAGGTTATTTTAGGTGGAAACACCTATCATATGTTGTGCTCTCCAGGTATGGATGTAATTCAGCGAGCTGGCGGCATGCATCGCTTTATGGGTTGGGACGGCCCCATGCTTACTGACAGCGGCGGTTTTCAAGTTTTTAGCTTGGGCAAAGATGAATGTACAATTGACGATATCGGCGCACATTTTGCATTAAAAGATGGGCGAGTAATTCATATGACGCCTGAAGTGTCTTTGCAAACACAAAAAAGTATTGGTGCGGATATGATCATGGCATTTGATCAATGTACGCCGGATAATTCAACACGCCAACAAGCTCAGGCGATTCTTGATCGCACACATCGATGGTTAGAGCAATCAGTTGCATATCATCAGCAGAATCCACTATCCCACTATGGTTCACCCCAGGCTTTATTTGGTATAATTCAAGGCGGTATTTACCAGGACTTGCGTCAGGCCAGTGCTGAATTTATTGTTAGCATGAATACTGACGGCCTGGCGATTGGTGGTGAAACTGTGGGTTTTGATATGCCAGCCACGGTAGAAGTCATTCGCTGGGTGCGTGCGTATTTGCCTAAAAACAAGCCCCGTTATACAATGGGGGTAGGAATGTCTCCACAAGATTTGCTGGATGTGGTGGCCGAAGGGATTGATATGTTCGATTGCGTTGCACCTACACGCAACGCACGGCATGGAGCGTTATATTGTGGTACGGTTGTGCCGGATGGAGATTGGTTAAGATTTTCTAGCGAACACGCTAATGCAAGGATTCAAATTAAAAAAGCATGTTATGCAGCTGATCAATCGCCGGTAATGCCGGGGTGCACATGTTATACATGCATACATTACTCACGTGCGTATATGCATCAATTGTTTAAAGAGAAGTCAACGTTATTCACAGCGCTGGCCAGCATTCATAATGTTCACGTGCTACACGATGTGTGTGGTAAGATGCGGCAGCTGATTATCGAACAAAACTGACAGGAGCAAAATATGATTGTAATCAAAACATCCAAAGGCGATGTGTGCGTACGGTTAGATCTAGAGCATGCCCCTAAAACTGTAGCCAATTTTTTGCATTATGTGCGAGATGGTTTTTACGACGAAACTTTGTTTCATCGTGTAATTCCTGGCTTCATGATTCAAGGTGGCGGGTTTACTGAAAGCATGGAAAGCAAAGCCGTTATTGCGGCCATTGAAAACGAAGCTAAAACGGCCAAACCTAATGTGCGTGGAACGCTAGCTATGGCAAGAACAAATAATCCACACTCTGCTACATCACAATTCTTTATTAATCTAGTCGATAATGCATTTTTGAATTATCGTGGAGATCATGCTGAAGGTCATGGTTATTGTGTGTTTGGTGAAGTAATCGATGGTATGGATGTAGTTGACGCAATTGCTGGAGTTAAAACAGGGCAACGTAAAGAACATGGTGACGTGCCTCTAGAGGATGTGATGATTCATAGCATGAAAGAAGTAGATTGAGAGTTTTACAAAGTATCTCTGAAGCTAGAACCTATCTGGATTCAGGGGGTATTTTAGCGTACCCGACCGAAGCCGTTTATGGTTTGGGTTGTGACCCATGGAATACTTGTGCTCTCGAGAAACTCTTGGAGATCAAACATCGGCCATCTAGCAAAGGATTGATTGTCTTAATTGCAGAATGGTCGCAGTTATTCGACTTAATTGGTGATGTATCTACAAGTTGTTTGGATCGCGCGCGCAGCACATGGCCAGGACCAGTAACTTGGGTCTTTCCTAAATCAGCGAAAGTCCCGGCGTTATTAAGTGGTGATTACAACACGATCGCTGTGCGCATGCCGGCACATAAGTTAGCACATGAGTTATGTTTTGCCGGACCAGTGGTCTCAACTAGTGCAAACCGGACTGGAGCAACACCGGCCAGAAGCATTGAAGAATTACATACTCAATTCTCCGGTCAGCTGGAATTTGTTTTGGCAGGAGAGTTAGGTACTGCATCTGCGCCCAGCGCGATCTATGATGTGCAAACCGGCCTAAGGTTACGATAATAATTTGAGGTTTTATGAGAGCAAAAAAACATGCTTTGAGCATTTTTGGCTTGACCATGCTCACTGTTGGTTCGGTAGATAGTTTACGTAACTTACCTGCCACAGCATTGTTTGGCAGTCAATTGGTTGCTTTCTTTCTATTGTCAGCCGTATTTTTTTTATTTCCAGCAGCATTGGTTTCCGCTGAACTATCCTCTGGTTGGCCTCAGCAGGGCGGGATTTATGTTTGGGTGAAAGCTGCTTGGGGAAAAAAAGTTGGTTTTTTGGCTATATGGCTGCAATGGATTTCAAATGTTATCTGGTACCCCGCTATATTAACCTTTGTAGCTGGAAGTTTTGGTTACTTGATAAATCCACAGTTAGCAAATAATCCATACTTTTTATGGGGTGTGATTGTGGTGTGCTTTTGGGGCACAACTATGATTAATGTATTTGGCATGCATGCATCTGTGATATTAAGTAATATATGCGTTATCTTTGGCCTGCTGATTCCCATGATCTTATTACTCGGTTTGGGCGCTTGTTGGGCCTTAGGCCAACAACATTATCATGTCATCTTCAGCGCCAAAAGTTTACTTCCACACTGGCAAGATCGTAATCTTTGGGTAGCATTAACTGCTATTATGCTTTCATTTTGTGGGATTGAAATTGCCACTGTACATGCGAATGACGTAGAAAAACCACAGCATGCATTTCCTCGCTCATTAGCCTATTCGTCTTTGATTATTATCAGCACTTTAATTTTAGGTTCGTTGGTTATTGCAATTATGATTCCGCAATCAGAAATCAATTTAGTGGCTGGTATTATGCAAACATTTGAGGTTTTGTGTAAAACATATCATATTACCTGGATGATGCCAGTGGTTTCAGTGATGTTGGTTCTGGGTGGTTTAGGTGGGGTGAGTAATTGGATCATTGCACCAACTAAAGGGTTGTTGATAGCTGCTCAAGATGGATATTTACCGGCGGTATTTCAGCGAATGAATAAGCATGGTGCTCCTGTTGTTATGTTATATACTCAGGCCGTTCTAGTTACTGTACTGTCTGGATTATACTTTTTTATGCCAAGTGTTAATGGGTCTTATTGGCTACTAACGGTTTTAGCGGCACAGTTATATATGGCTATGTATTTTTTGATGTTCTTGTCAGCCATCAAGTTACGCTTGCATGAGCATTTGCAGCCGCGCTTGTTCTGTATCCCTGGAGGTTTTTTAACCTTATTAATCGTGTGTTTGATGGGGATATTTGGTGTTTCATTAACTGTGGCAATTGGATTCATTCCACCAACAAATATTAATGTTGGCAGTACTCTTATGTATGAGTGCATGTTAGTTGTCGGGTTAATCCTGTTGTGTTTACCACCTTTTCTGCTGCGTTGTGTGCATAAAAAATGAAACTTAGCACTGGCGGATTCGAAGATCTATGCGATCAAGTGTGTGCAAGATTACCCGAACTTGAATGGCGTTTGAGTCAATTAGGCACAATATTGCATGCTGGTCTGTTGCCACGCGGTTTGTTTACACCGTCGTTAAATTTGGATGCGCAACATTGTATTGCTGACATTAAACATGATGTGGTGGTGTTAGCACAGCAAAAACAACGCCAACGCGCGTATTATTTAGCTGATCGAATCCATCAGAAAATTGAAGTTTTAGTGAGATTTTGTAATTTAAACCGGAATAAAATGCCTGCGGCTAATCGTACATCAGTCTTTACTTTGGATGCATTGAGCACACGACAACAATGGTTGTCTGGTATGCAAGCCAGAGTTTCGGCGCTTACTGAGCAACAAGCCGCGCTCAAAAATGCAGATCATATGCTGCGTGGCTCAACTGAATCCAGGTTGCGTTTAGATGCAGAGCTGGGCGATGTAACTCAAAAGCTTACTTTAGCTCAGGAGTCCCTGCTGCGCGCCGAATCAAGCTGACCATTTCGTAATCAACTTGAGGATTATTCTTGATTATGGTATCCTATAAATTCATTAAAAGTCATTCTGCGGGGGCACATGTATGAAAATTCATGATTTATCGCCGGGTGATCGAGTACGTTTAGTTGGTTATGGGAAAACCCCGGCAGATTATCGACGTCGTCTGATGATGCTTGGGATCCGCTGTGGTGTTCTGGTGCATATTATTCGTTTTGCTCCATTAGGTTGTCCGGTGGAAATGGAATTAGATGGTTTATTATTCGCCGTAAGAAAGAATGAAGCTGCAGATTTGATCTGGGAGCGTGTATGACCCAAATAATGTTGGTTGGTAATCCAAATTGCGGAAAAACAACACTATTTAATGCGTTAACCCTAGAGCATCAAGCTGTGGGCAATTGGCCGGGCGTAACAGTTGAAAAAAAATCAGGTAAGTTTACTATAAATCATAAGCAGATTGATGTAATTGATTTGCCTGGCGTTTACTCGTTAGCTGCCTCTGGCGATGGTATCTCTCAAGACGTATATATTACTTCGATGGCGGTTCTTGAACCTGAAGTTGATGTATTTGTGAGTGTTATCGATGCATGTCATTTAGAGCGACATTTATATTTAACCAGTCAAATTTTAGAACTAGGCCGGCCGGTGATTTTGGTGTTAAATATGATGGATCGTGCCAATAAATTGGGGATTAATATCGATATTCCTGGATTATCTGCACGATTAGGGATTCAGATTATTCCAATGCAAGCGCATCTTCAGCAGGGAATTGCTGATCTGCAGACGGCCATAGATACTGTGTCAATGAAGAAAACCACTCCATTAAAATTAAAATTTCCCCGAGAAATTCAGTCAGAACTTGAAGTTGTGGCGTCGGCTTATCTAGCACAAGGTAGGTCGGCAAGATTAGCTTTTTTTCAGGCTCGTCGTCGACTTGAAGAAAACTCAGATCTGTTGGCAGACGTAGTGATGGCCGACACACGTTATAATTGGGTGCATGAATGTGTGCAAGGATTAATGAAAAAAAAATCTGATGTACGCGATAGTTTTACTGCAGCATGTGATCGTGTGTTACTGCATCGAATATTTGCGTTGCCATGCTTTTTTTTAATGATGTATACAATATTTTTCTTAGCCCTACATGTTGCTGGGATTTTTCAAGATTTTTTTGATCAAATTACTGGCTGGGCATTTGTGCAAACACCACGTTGGCTTTTAGCTCAGTGTCATGCTCCGGATTGGTTGAGTGCAGTGTTCGTTGACGGAGTTGGTCAGGGCTTGCAAACCACTTTGACATTTATCCCTGTGTTAATCTCGATGTTTTTCTTTTTGTCCTTGCTTGAAGGATCTGGTTATATGGCACGTGCCGCATTTGTTATGGATCGATTGATGCGTATGTTAGGCTTGCCGGGTAAGGCTTTTGTTCCCATGATTATTGGTTTTGGTTGCAATGTACCCGCGATTATGGCTGCACGGGTTTTAGATTCTGAAAAAGAGCGTGTGTTAACTGTATTGATGAGTCCTTTTATGTCATGTAGTGCACGTTTAGCAATTTACGCGGTGTTTGTGACAGCTTTTTTTCCGACTGGCGGGCAAAACGTAGTGTTTTCTTTGTATCTGGTTGGAATGATATTAGCTATGTTAACGGGCTTAATGTTACGTAAAACAGTATTAGCTGGCTCAACCACACCATTTGTGTTTGAGTTGCCGGCATACCAGCGTCCTTCAATCAGGCGTTTATTAAAAAGCACTGCATGGCGCTTGCGTCAGTTTGTGGTGCGTGCTGGGTGTTTAATTATTCCTGTTAGTGTGGTTTTAGGCTTGCTAACAGAGATCCGTTATCCAATCGATAGTGGTGAGTCTTTGTTGGCACTTTTTGGTAAGTCACTAACTCCATTTTTTGCGCCGATGGGGATTCAACCAAGTAATTGGCCGGCAACCGTGAGCTTGATAACGGGTATCTTTGCAAAAGAGGTGGTGGTCGGCTCTCTGAATCATTTTTACGCAAGTATGCATCCAGTTATAGCTATTATTCATCCTTTGGATGGTTTATTGAGTGTATGGAATGCACTATTGGCGATCCCTCAGCACTTGTTATTTTTACCTGATTCTAGTGGCAGCATGTCCAATGAAGGATTAAGCCCAGCCACTTATGGGATTATGTATCGTGCATTTGGCGGTCAGATAGCGGCTTATGCGTATTTGTTGTTTATTTTATTATATATTCCATGTGTTTCGACGATGTCGGCAATACGCCAAGAAACACGGCGCTCTTGGATGATATTTTCGGTTGTGTGGTCATTCTTTGTGGCCTACGCGGTGTCGGTGTTATTTTATCAATGCGCTACGGTGATGGATCACCCGCAAACAACATTGTATTGGTTGTTGGGATTTTTTGGACTTATTGCATGCACAGTACGCATCTTGCATGCTTACGCAAAGTGGCCAGGAGAGCAGAATGTTATTGCAACTGCGTGATTTCATTCAAACCACAAACTATGCCAGCGGCACTCAATTAGCGCGTGAGTTAGGTCTTGATCCATCAGCGTTACAGCCAATGTTAGAGTTTTGGATCAAAAAAGGGGTTATCCAGCCGCTGCAAGAAAAAACATCTTGTGCAAAACGCTGTATTCAATGTAAAATACCTGAAACAGTATATGTAATGTGCGCGTTACATCAGTCATGATATACCAGATAGAGTGTGCGGGTGATTTAGTTTTCATTTTTGAAAACCTTGTTGAGTCATTGCACGGGAAAAGTCAGTTCCGGGTCTTGTTAATACGCGCCCTTAAGATGTGTATAAATCTCACTATTAATTCTGCTATTTGGCGAGCATAAAAATGACCATTCTTGATTTAGGTGCCTTGAAAATGGCAATCGACACATACACGCGTACGTGTAATGCCGCAAGTAATCCGCAACTAACGCAGCATTTATCGAATGATTTACAGGATGTAATTAAAGCTGGTGTGATTCAAAATTTTGAGTTTGCATATGAAATGGCATGGAAATTTATCAAGCGCTGGTTGGAAAAAAATTATGGCAGTACCTATGTTGATGGGGTTACTCGCCGGGAATTATTTCGTTTGGCTGCAGAAAGTCATTTAATCCACGATGTGGACGAATGGATGCTCTATCATCGAGCACGTAATCAAACGTCTCATACGTATGATAAATTGATTGCTACTGAGGTCTATCAGCAAGCCTTAGTTTTTTTAAATGTAGTTAAAGCGCTCTATCAACAGCTTCAGAGTAAAAATGATTGATCTTAACGAGAATCATCTCAATATAGTTAAAGTGATCTTGCAACAATTCATACCTGACACACCGGTATGGGTCTTTGGATCGCGGATCAAAGGAACAGCCAAACCTTATTCTGATTTGGATTTGGTGATTGTTGGTCATCAGCAAATCCCTCAAAAATGTTATTATGCCATTCAAGATGCGTTAGAAGAGTCTGAATTACCGTTTCGAGTTGATCTACTTGATTGGCACCGAATAAGTCCATCTTTTAGGCAATTAATCCAGCAGCAGCATGTTGTTTTTCAGCGGTGAGTCAAGCAGTGTTAATTGTCGCTTAACAGGCTCAAAGACAAAGATGCGCAGAAGAGCCCCATTTGCACACGGATCCTGACTTACCACGTTATTTGTGACAACTTATCTGTTTGCTTTTGCAAATAATATGATGAACATCGCACAAGCATCTTGGAAGCGCGCGGCTATCGTGTATTAAGAGTTTGGAATCATGATGTTTTGCAGAATATTTCCGGCATAATGGAAAGAATACTAAATTTACTCGAAACCGTTAAAAATTTTTTTTGATGGAACAACCCAGTGCAACAACCGTGTTTGTGTTGCTTTATTGGCTGGTTTTGTGGGATAATGGGCAGCTCATAGCTAATATAGAAGGTTCTGTTTATGCTTGGTGAGTTCGAGCTAAATAAATTCATTGAACCCGCTCCTTTTGATCCCAGTCTTGTACTTCCTCATGGCTTGAAATCTGACTATGTTCTGCTGCGCGATCATCTGCTGGCTATCACTCCATCAGCATTAAAGGAACACATCCCGGAGATTCAGCGGGTTAGCGGTACACCATTTGATAATCTGTTGAGTGGAATTGTTGACTGTGGTACAGGCCTATTTTTGTACGCCATGGGTGGAACATTGGCACGTGAATTTACTGCTCTGACCAATATTCAACGCTATGCACTGGCCGCATCGCCATTGTTGTTAGGTGGGGTTTTAAGAGTCGTAGTGGCTGCAATTGAATCTGATTATGGCCGTGGAAAAGAGGGGATTCAAACCTTACTTGGGACTAGTCTTCTGGGCGTTACTGGAATTATTATTCTACTCTCGGTCAATAATGACTTCACCACGATAACCATCAATGATTGGCATTATTGGTTGTTCCTGATCTGCAATATACTTTCTGGGACCGGAGTTGCAGCCTATTCAGCGGGCATGACACTGGCAGCCAAAGCAGCACCAGATGATACAGCAGTAGATTGGTCAGCAAGATTATCCATGCTCAGTGCAGGTCTATCCACTAAAATTACTCCAAATTTTAGTGAGCGATCATGCGGTCAAATAGTGCGCAAAGGACCGGCTGAATATATGGCTTTGGTTGCTGGTGTGAGTAATCTTGCTCCAGGTTTAACTCTGATCATATCTAGATCATTACTAATACCAGCTCTTGGATTACGTAATACTTACATAATCTTTGCTGCGCTGACCCTCTGTGGAATGGCTGCAACATCGGCACTGACTAGTAATGCTGTATATGATCAGTTACTGGCATTAAATCCTCAGCTTACAGCTGAAAAATCAAAGATCCTGGCTCAATGGATGGGGCAAACATTATTTTCTCCACCCGCCACTTTATTTCAAACATTGTTGACGTTAAATGCTGTGGAACGCAATGAGATTGCATTAGCATGTATTAATTATACAACAACCTTTGGTTTGCTTACCGCAATAACGACTACCGGCCTATTAACCTTGGTGTCGCGAGGAATGCAAACCACTGAAGCAACCTTAACCATAGCCGGAGTATCGTTAATTTCATCGGCATTACGTGGGTTGTTAAGTATACATTCATGTTCACTCAGTCCGAACACGATCACTAATGTATCTTTATTGACAATGTTAGTGTCGGGATTTGTTTTTGCATTATCGCCAGATCAAAAGCTCTGGACGGCTATGTTATATGTATTTGCTGTTGCGAATGGTGCGGGTAATTTTTCAATTATCGCTCAAATAGCGCAAAAAGTTCCAGATAAAGTAGGTCTGGCAACTGGACTGTCAAGTGGTCTTGCAGCTTTCTCAGCATTCCCAATCAGTATAGCTTTCGCATGGTTAGCCAGTTATAACCGTGTTATCAGCACATCAGATTCCGGCGTAGAACAAACAGATACAGCAATACAGTATATACTTGCAACTGCAATGTGTGCTGCAAGTTTAATCGCTAATCTTGGCCCAACTGTCAAAGATTATGTGTGCAATCAATTTTTCAGCAGGATAGCCTCTGATGATTTAGAGTCTAATAATATTCGGTCAATCAGTATGTAGTGAGTTCCCGAGGAAATACTTTGTACAGTACTCGAGAATCAACGGTCTAGACAATTAGTGGCACTATAGTTGTCATACAATCTGCAAAATAATGTGGCTGATGTCGGCAATCTAATCTGGCCATTTACAGTAAAAAGTGACTCATTCCAGTGTCTCGCTGGAGTATGCCCTATAAACACTAGAAATTTATTTGAATAAAAATTTGCAATTCTAATATTAGTAACTTACACTTACAAAGTGTAATATTTTGTAGGGTATGTGTGGATATTTTTGAAGCTATACTGTCAGACAGAGCCAAAGCTGAATTGCTTCAAATTCCCACTCATATCGTCTTTAAATTACAAGCATGGATTAATGGCTTAAAGATCAATGGTTTACGTGAGATGAGAAAGGTACTGAGTTTTCACGATGAACCATTGAAAGGAAAACTAAAGGGACAGCGATCCATCCGATTAAATAAAGCCTATCGTGCGTTTTATATCATAAAACAAAACGCTGGGATTGAATTTATTGAAGTGGCCGAGGTAAATAAACATGAATATTAATCAAGATACACCGATGAGCGATGCAAGTCTTAAATTTCTTGAGAGTTTAACGCTAAAAAAAATGACTATTGGAAATTTACTTTGGTCAATACGCGAGTGCGACGAACTGAGCCAGTCAGCTTTTGCAAAAACACTTGGTATATCTCGTCAGTATCTCTGTGATATTGAACATAATCGTCGTACCATTAGCCCAAAAGCAGCTGCAGATTTTGCGACTAAACTTGGACACTCTCCGGCTCAATTTATTCGCTTAGCCATTCAAGATGAAATCAATAAATATGGACTTAATTTTGATGTTCAGATTACAGAACATAAAGCAGCGTAGTCATTGATCAACAAGTTAAAATGAAGCGATCCTAAGTACTGCCATCGATGGGGTTCAATGGTAGCCTGCAATCCATACAATGGACAGTAAAGCAACCAACCTATGTCACACCAACACCCGGCATCAAACGGGATACTGGCGCGTGAAGCTATGGAACAAACGCGCCATCAGCTGAATCTTTAGGCTCTGCTTGAGGAAAAAGCATACTCTGCCTTGACGCTCCATGCCACTTGAGTTGTGCTCGCCCTTTAATCTCATCGATGAGGTTTGGTTTGTTGAAAAAATCAAAATACAAGCACATATATATTCTAATTCTCATCCAGCTAAGGTAGCTAGCGCAAGCGATGTAAGTCTTTAATGTCAGATCATTGTTTGATGGATCCAGTGCTGATGAATTGATAAAAGAAAATGCCACTGGTGTTTCTTTTTCACCCTGTTTGTCGTAATAGTATTTTAAGTTACTTATGACGATGCCACGGTTTTTTAGATCAAGTTTTTTTATTAGGTCTAAGTTAGAACCAAATATTTTTGAGCAGAACATTTTGGCTGAACTATTGTTAATTCTTGCACGAAAGATACAGTTTAGTGTATTGCTATCGGCAGCTTGAAGATAAGCCTCAGCGATATTGGTATGAGATTCGCGGCAAGCCAGGAAGAAACCGTTCGCAGGTAGGCCGCCAGGAGCTCCTGCTAATAACATCTTCTGGAGGAGGTCGGGGTTATCTTTCGCCGCATTAATACAAGCCTTAACGATCTCGGTATGACCGGCTTGGCAAGCCCGGCGGAAACCATACGCAGGCCATTTGCCAGGAACTCCTGCTAATAACATCTTCTGGAGGAGTTGGGAGTTATCTCGCGCAGCATTAAGACTATCCACAGCGTTATGGGTGTTACCGTTTCGGCAAGCCAGGAGGAACCATGGTATAGCTGGGTGTTCACGTTCGCAGGAAGACCCAATAGCTTCTTTTTGTAATTTTTCCTTGAATTGATCAAGTGTAAGGATGCGTTCCATGACATATTCTCTTTCCTCATAATTGAGATCTGTCAAGTTAGCTGCAAAGAATTCTGCTGCTGATGCACCTAGGATAAATCCTTGAGAGATAAGTTGTTCGAGCAATTTTGTACGCACCTGCACCCAGTTAATGTCAATATTGCCGTCATCTTCTGATGTAAGATATTTGTTTGGTTCTTCTTCTGGTAATTCTTTACTGATGTGTTCAGTAAAAGCTCCATACTCCCCCATATTGTATGTTTTTTTGCCGACGTACCCTAGATTTCTTAGTTCGGCAAGATATTCTTCTTCTAATAACTTGAGGATGTTCATGGGCGTGTATTTTTGTTGAAAGTCTGATTTCAGTTGTGCTTGGACATATTCTGTCTTGAGTGTGCCTGTGTATTGGTCATTTGGATTCGTCGGTTGGATGCCATATATACCTGATGCAATTATTGTGACTTGGTTTTTATTGTGTACTTCCATGATGTTTTGATCGATTACTTTGTGTAGAATAGAGCAGGCAGTGGTTTCTACCATTACTGTTCTTATTTTCTCCAGACGCTCCTCCAAAGAGCTGGTTTTTTTTAAACCACGATATGTTTCGATCGCTCTATTTATAAACCCAGCATCACAATTCTGTAATCCTTCGTATAACTTGGTTGCAAGGGAGCCGAGCATATCTTTGGAGTATTTTAAATCTTGTGGTGTGTACTCTTCAGACATCAGGCCGTACAATTCCATAATTATTCTTTTATTTTCTTCGTTGACACCGCGCGTAATCTGTTTTAATTTGTGAGCTATCCCTTGTTCTGACAGAGTTTTTTCAGCATGGCTTAATACTGCCTTGGTGAATATTATTGTTGCAAAGCTGTCTTCCCAGCCAGGCTCGGCTGAGTACACTTCTTTCTTATTGTCGGTTTTTTGTCCTTCACTGACTGAGTATTTAAGTGTATTTATACTTAGCATGGTTAGGCTCTCTATTACATTCCATACCCTGATTGTATAATCATAGCACAATATGATGTTTGTATCTACTTTATGATGCCACACCTCACGATGGCAGTCGCATTTTAATAGCTTATATTCCCATTTCTAGGCTGAATGGATGTATCAATTATTTAAATACAACAGCCGTGTAGAAGGAGTCGGTGCGGCTTTCTTTCTTGCACTCATTTAGGCATAATCAGTTGCAACTTTTATTCTTCTTTAGCGGATCTTGTATGCAACTTAATCCCAGTATTAAACAGTGTTTAAATGATGATATTTCCTTGGATAAACGAGTTACAGTCTGTGGATGGGTAAAAACACGCCGTGATTCTAAGGCGGGTTTTTCTTTTATTGCCCTGCAAGACGGTTCTTGTAATGGTAATTTACAGCTGGTGGTTTCAAATCAGATTGAAAACTATACGGCTGATGTGACCAAATTAACCGCTGGGTGCGCGATCAAGGCCTCTGGACGGTTGGTGGTTTCGCCAGGCACCCTGCAGGCGGTTGAAATGCACGTAGATGTTATTGAGGTGGTTGGCTGGGTCGATCAACCTGATCGATATCCTATATCAGCCAAGCGTCATACTCTGGAGTATTTACGTGAGGTAACCCATTTGCGTCCACGTACCAATACTTTAGGTGCTGTGGCCAGAGTTAGAGATTGCTTATCACAAGCGATCCATCGTTTTTTTCATGAACGTGGTTTTTTATGGGTGCATACGCCAATTATTACCGGCAGTGATTGTGAGGGCGCGGGTGAGATGTTTCGTGTGAGCACTTTGGATGCTTTGAATCCGCCACTCGATTCTCTAGGTAAAGTAGATTTTACTCAAGATTTTTTTGCTCGTGAAACCTTTCTTACTGTTTCTGGTCAATTGAATGCAGAAGCTTATTGCTTGGCGTTATCCAAAGTATATACATTTGGCCCGACTTTTCGTGCAGAGAACTCGCATACCAGTCGTCATTTAGCTGAGTTTTGGATGGTTGAACCGGAAATTGCTTTTGCAAATTTAGATGATTTATGTGTTTTAAGCCAAGATTTGTTGCAATATGTGGTTCGATCAGTGTTAAGCGAGCGCCAAGATGATCTTTTATTCTTTAATCAATTTATTGATCCAGAGTGTATCGCGCGTTTGGAAAACATGGTCAAAACTGATTTTGAAATCATGTCTTATACGCAGGCAGTCCAGACCCTAGAGAATGCTGGGCGTAAATTCGAGTTTCCAGTGGCTTGGGGCTTAGATTTGCAGTCTGAACACGAACGTTTTCTTGCAGAAGAGTGGTGTAAAAAACCAGTAATAATCACTGATTACCCCACGGAAATTAAAAGTTTTTACATGCGTGTGAATGATGATCTACGCACAGTTGCCGCGATGGATGTTCTGGCTCCAGGCATTGGAGAGATAATTGGTGGTAGCCAGCGTGAGGAGCGCTTAGATGTTCTTGATCGCCGCATGGATGAATGTAACTTAAATAAAGAACTCTATGGTTGGTATCGAGATCTACGTCGTTACGGCAGCGTGCCGCATGCTGGTTTAGGCCTGGGACTAGATCGGTTAGTTAGCTATGTCACTGGTGTTAGTAACTTGAGGGATATTATACCTTTCCCCCGTACCCCAGGACATGCTCCATATTAAGTTGGCGTTTAAAACCTTGGTTTTATAATCACCAACATAACTATGCCAATCAATAGCAGCGTGGGGATTTCGTTGAAGAAGCGGTAAAATTTCGCGCTGCGATGGTTCTTATCACCGGCAAAGACATGTACAAAATGACCACAGGCAAGATGATATGCCCATAAGATGGCGACCAGGATTAATTTAGCGCGCATCCAGCTGGAATTTAAATAATAATCAAAATTTGCACTCATTAGCCCTAGACCAAAAAATGTGGTTAAAACCGCTGCGGGCCATGAGATAGCATAATATAGCCGATACTCCATG
>CANNIJ010000027.1 GCA_947505025.1 Legionellaceae bacterium
AAACCGGGTTCAATTAAGCCACACACGAAGTTTATGGCAGAAGTATATGTGTTGTCTAAAGATGAAGGTGGTCGACATACACCATTTTTTAATGGTTACCGTCCACAGTTTTACTTTAGAACGACAGATGTGACCGGAACCTGCGACTTGCCGGAAGGTATTGAGATGGTAATGCCAGGAGACAACGTGCAGTTGCAAGTGAATCTACATTCACCAATCGCAATGGACGAAGGCTTACGTTTCGCAATACGAGAAGGTGGACGTACTGTTGGTGCTGGCGTTGTTGCTAAAATTATTGAGTAATGATTTTGTGTGATGTGCCACTGGTATTAAGTGGCGCATCAATAATGATAGGCCAGTAGCTCAATTGGCAGAGTGGCGGTCTCCAAAACCGCAGGTTGGGGGTTCGAAGCCCTCCTGGCCTGCCAACTATCAGAGTTATAATGAAAGATAATGAAATAAATTCTAAGTTTAATCTACGCGATGCTGCACTCTGGGGCGCGGTTGCGGTGCTCACTTGTTTCGCTTTTTATGGAACGTACGCCTATAGTTTGTCTGCTCCAATTAAGGCGATTGTTTGGATTGGATGGTTGGTTTTCAGTATGGCTTTTGCTTTTTTTACAGGAAAAGGGCAAGAGGTTTTCGCATTCGCAATTGAAGCAAAAATAGAATTGCAAAAAGTTGTTTGGCCGACGCGTCAAGAAACAGTTCAAACCACGTCGATTGTCATGTTAATGGTCGTTGTCGCAGGCTTTGTCTTGTGGGGCGTAGATGCAGGCATGATGTGGACCATTGCTAAAATAACACATTTGGGTTGAGACGACAGTGGAAGAGCAAAAAACTAAACAGTGGTATGTTGTACATGCTTATTCGGGTTACGAAAATTTTGTAATGCGTGAAATAATATCACGAACAGAGCGTCATTCATTTCAAAACAAAATTGGAGAGGTCGTAGTGCCTTCCGAAGACGTTGTCGAAATGCGCGCTGGACAAAAGCGTAAAAGCACCAGAAAATTTTTCCCGGGATATGTCCTGGTTAATATGGTCATGGATGATGAGACATGGCATATGGTTCGTGCAATCCCTCGCGTTTTAGGTTTCATCGGCGGGACCAGTCAAACACCAACGCCGATTACCGATAAAGAAGCTTGCGCTATTATGCAGCGTGTAGAAGAGGGCGTTACAAAGCCACGCCCAAGGATTCTCTTTGAGCCTGGTGAAGTTGTACGTGTTAAAGAAGGTCCGTTTGTTGATTTTAATGGTGTTGTTGAAGAAGTAAATTACGAAAAAAGTCGACTGCGTGTTGCTGTGCTAATTTTTGGCCGGTCCACACCAGTAGAACTTGAGTTTAGTCAGGTTGAAAAAGCCTAAATTTTATGTAACCGGGGAGCCAATGGCATGAACACTTGGCGTTATACCCATAAGGAGTCGTGATGGCTAAAAAAGTAGAAGCATATATTAAGTTACAAGTTGCTGCAGGAAAAGCTAATCCAAGTCCACCCGTTGGTCCAGCATTGGGGCAACGCGGTGTAAACATTATGGAGTTTTGTAAAGCATTTAATGCTGCAACCCAAGCAATGGAAGTAGGTTTACCTATTCCTGTCGTTATTACAGTTTATAGTGATCGCAGTTTCACCTTCATTCTCAAAACCCCGCCAGCATCAGTTTTACTGAAAAAAGCGGCTGGTTTGAAAAGCGGTAGTGCAACACCTAATACTAAAAAAGTTGCAGTGCTTCAGCGCGCTCAACTTGAAGAAATTGCTAAAATGAAGGAGCCGGATTTAACCGCGGCTAATCTAGATGCTGCCGTACGTACAATTGCAGGTACTGCACGTAGCATGGGTATTGATGTTGAAGGCGTAGTATAAGGGGCGATCATGACAGCACTAACTAAAAAGCAAAAAAAGATAAACGAAAGCGTTAAATTCAATCAGCCATACAAAGCTGCTGACGCGATAAATAAGCTCAAAGAATTTGCAAGTAAGAATTTCCGAGAGGGTGTAGACATTGCCGTTAATTTAGGTGTTGACCCACGTAAATCTGATCAATCCGTTCGGGCGTCAACAAATTTACCCCGTGGAACAGGTAAAACAGTGCGGGTTGCTGTTTTTGCGCAAGGTGATAATGCAACGAAGGCAAAAGATGCGGGTGCAGATCTTGTCGGTTTCGAAGATCTCGCAGAGCAAATTAAAGCGGGTGAAATGAACTTCGACGTAGTGATTGCGACACCAGATGCTATGCGAATTGTTGGTCAACTGGGTCAGATTCTTGGTCCAAGAGGACTCATGCCGAATCCAAAAGTGGGTACAGTAACAATGAACGTTGCTGGTGCTGTTGCTGATGCAAAATCTGGACAAGTACGTTATCGTGCAGATAAAAACGGAATAATACACTGTACCGTTGGTAAAGCTGATTTCGAAACAGAACACCTTATTGAAAATATGGTGGCACTATTAGCTGATCTCAAGAAAGCTAAGCCAGCATCTTCAAAAGGTGTATATATAAAGAAAATTACATTATCTACAACAATGGGCCCTGGTCTTGTAGTTGACCCTGCTTCAATTGTAGTGTAAAATATTTTCCCATTTTAACGCTTTCACGGCATAGACTTCGGTTCCATGCCGTCGAAGACCGCAGGTGCGAAAGCTTAATGTCCTGCGCAGACGGTGAACCGGCTCCTAAATATTAGAGACGGCCACCATAACAATCAAACCCTTGGGTTTGAACAACTTAGGAGGTCAGTAACGTGACATTATCTCTCGCTGCAAAAAAAGCCGTGGTTGCGGAAGTTGCCGCAGTTGCCTCAAAGGCTATTTCGGCAGTTGTTGCTGATTATCGCGGTCTGACTGTCAATCAAATGACTCAATTACGTGCGCAAGCACGTAAAAGTGGCGTATATTTGCGTGTTGTTCCTAATACGCTTACACGTCGCGCATTTGAAAAGACGGATTTTGCCTGTTTGAATGATGAATTGGTTGGTCCTTTATTTATCGCTCTGTCCATGGAGTCTCCTGGCGACGCAGCAAGATTACTAAAGGAATATTCAAAAACATTCGAAAAGCTAGAAGTTAAAGCCCTATCTGTTGGTGGAAAGGTCTATGGACCACTGCAACTTGAAGCAGTTGCTAATCTTCCAACAAAACCTGAGGCAATTGCTAAGCTCATGTATGTAATGAAGGCTCCAATCGAGAAATTTGTGCGTACGCTGTCCGAACCTCATGCAAAACTGGTGAGAACGGTTGCTGCAATCAAAGATCAAAAAGCGGGATAAACCAGATAATCATAAATTATATTTATAACTGAAGGAGCTAGAAATGGCTGTGTCAAAAAATGAAATTCTAGAAACTATTTCTAATATGTCTGTAATGGAAGTCGTTGAGCTTATCGAAGCAATGGAAGAAAAGTTCAATGTATCTGCTGCCGCTGTATCCGTAGCTGCTGCTGCGCCTGCCGCTGCTGCTGCTGCTGCAGAAGAACAAACAGAATTTGATGTTGTTCTGAAAAGCTTTGGCGAAAACAAAGTTGGCGTAATTAAAGTTGTTCGAACTATCACAGGTCTTGGCTTAAAAGAAGCGAAAGATCTTGTTGAGGGCGCGCCTTCAACAGTTAAAGAAGGTGTCTCAAAAGCAGATGCTGCTGATATCAAAAAACAACTTGAAGAAGCTGGCGCTGCCGCAGACGTTAAATAACGACAAACAGTATAGTTTGATTACCCAGCCATGTGGTCATGGCTGGGTTTACGTGTTTGAAGAGACCAATTATTTAAAGAGGAACCACCATGGCCGATGCAGTTGCAACCCACCAATTCTCTCATGCCGAGAAAAAACGATTTCGCAAGAGCTTTGGTAGACAAACGGATAAAATGGAAATCCCAAATCTCCTCGAAATTCAGCTCAAATCATATCATGATTTTTTACAACCAAACGGAACATTAGCATCACAAGTTAATACAGGCCTACATTCTGCCTTTGCTTCTGTTTTCCCAATACAAAGCTTCTCTGGACAAGCTCGACTTGAGTATGTCAGTTATAGCTTAGGTGAATCTGCTTTTGATGTCCGGGAATGTAAATTAAGAGGCCTGACCTATTCAGCACCCCTGCGTGTTAAAGTACGATTAATTGTTTTAGATAAAGACGCACCTGGTGAACCCAAGCCAGTAAAAGATATTCGAGAGCAAGATGTATTTATGGGTGAAATTCCCTTAATGACAGAGGTTGGTACATTTGTTGTTAATGGCACAGAGCGTGTTGTTGTTTCTCAGTTACATCGTTCCCCAGGTGTTATATTTGAACATGACAAAGGAAAAACGCACTCATCTGGTAAGTTGCTCTATTCTGCACGAATTATACCTTATCGTGGTTCATGGTTAGATTTTGAATTTGACCCAAAAGACTGTTTGTTTGCAAGAATCGATAGGCGCCGTAAATTGCCTGTTAGTATTTTACTCCGAGCACTCGGGTACGATAACGAAGCTATTCTGTCTGAGTTCTTCGAATTTACAAGTTGTCACTTTAAAAACAACGAGTTTCATATTGATTTAGTCCCAGCAAGATTACGTGGTGAGATTGCTTCTTTTGATATTATTGCACCTAAAACTGGTGCGGTCATTGTAGAACAAGGCCGACGGATCACAACGCGTCATATTCAAGTCATGGAAAAAGAGAACATGAAAGACTTGGTTATTCCTCGTGACTATTTGATTGGGAAAGTTCTTGCTAAAAATTGTATAGACACCTTAACCGGAGAAGTGTTAGCTGGTGCGAATGATGAAATCACAGCAGAACTACTGACCCGTTTGTTGGAACACTCTATCCATCAATTTGAAATAATTTATACAAATGATCTTGATCATGGTTCTTATATTTCAGATACCTTAAGAGTAGACCCAACATCTTCGCAAATCGATGGTCTTGTAGAAATTTATCGTATGATGCGTCCTGGTGAGCCACCAACAAAGGAAGCAGCAGAAGCATTATTTAAAAACCTGTTTTTCACTGAAGAGCGTTATGATCTATCCGCTGTTGGTCGAATGAAATTTAATCGACGTGTCGGTAGAAAAGAAGATACAGGTTCAGGTGTATTAAATAAAGAGGATATTCTTTCAGTTATTAAAACCTTAATTGATATTCGAAATGGTAATGGTTTAGTCGATGACATTGACCACCTTGGAAACCGACGTGTACGTAGTGTTGGCGAAATGGCGGAAAATCAGTTTCGAGTCGGTTTAGTTAGGGTTGAACGCGCTGTTAAAGAGCGCTTAAGCCTTGCCGAATCAGAAAACTTGATGCCACAAGATCTCATCAATGCTAAACCGGTGTCAGCTGCAATTAAGGAATTTTTTGGTTCAAGTCAATTGTCACAGTTTATGGACCAAGTCAATCCATTGTCAGGCGTAACGCATAAGCGCCGTGTTTCAGCGTTAGGCCCAGGCGGTCTAACACGAGAGCGAGCAGGTTTTGAGGTTCGTGACGTACATACAACCCATTATGGCAGGGTGTGTCCAATTGAGACACCAGAAGGACCAAACATTGGTCTTATCAATTCACTTTCTGTATATGCCCGAACGAATGCTTATGGCTTCATCGAAACCCCATGCATTAAAGTAGTTAATGGCTGTGTAACAACTGAAATTGAATATTTATCTGCAATTGAAGAAGTTGATTATTACATTGCTCAATCAAGTGTTGAACTTGATAGTAAAGGTAATATTATGGCTGATCTGGTTCCATGCAGACACCAGAATGAGTTTTCTCTCACGACACCAGATAAAATTAACTATATGGATGTTTCGGCTAAACAAATCGTATCAGTTGCTGCATCACTTATTCCCTTTCTCGAGCATGATGATGCGAACAGGGCGTTAATGGGTTCTAACATGCAACGTCAAGCAGTTCCTACGCTACGGGCTGAAAAGCCATTGGTTGGCACTGGGATGGAGCGTACCGTTGCATCTGATTCTGGCGTATCCGTTGTAGCCAAGCGTGGCGGAATCATTGATTTAGTTGACGCATCTCGAATTGTAGTTCGAGTAAACGATAAAGAAACCACTGCAGGTGAAACTGGGGTTGATATTTATAACCTAACAAAATATTTTAGATCTAATCAAGATACGTGTATTAATCAGGTTCCAATTGTCAGTAAAGGGGACACAATCCGTCGTGGTGATATTCTCGCAGATGGTCCTTGCACAGATATGGGTGAATTGGCCCTAGGTCAAAATCTTCTCGTGGCATTCATGCCTTGGAATGGATATAACTTCGAGGATTCCATTTTAATTTCTGAGCGCATTGTACAAGAAGATAGATTTACATCTATTCATATTGAAGAGTTGACGTGTATAGCACGCGATACGAAATTAGGTACAGAAGAAATTACCGCTGACATACCGAATGTAGGTGAGTCTGCTTTGGCTAGTCTTGATGACTCAGGGGTTGTTTACATTGGCGCCGAAATTTCCGCGGGCGATATTCTTGTCGGAAAAGTTACACCAAAAGGTGAAACACAGCTTACACCAGAGGAAAAATTGCTTCGTGCAATTTTCGGAGAAAAAGCTTCGGACGTTAAAGATTCTTCTCTTCGTGTGCCTTCTGGTATGAATGGTACAGTTATCGATGTTCAGGTGTTTACACGCGATGGTTTAGAAAAAGATGCGCGTGCTAAAAGTATTGAAGAAGAACAGCTGGCACGTGTTCGTAAAGACTTAATCGACGAACGAAGAATTCGCGAAGAAGACATTTACCAGCGAGTACACAGTTTGTTGCTTGATAAAACAGTAACAGGTGGACCTCAAGGCATTAAGTCTAGCACGACAGTCACAGACATGTTGCTTCAAACAATTCCTCGTGAGAAATGGTTTGATCTCCGCTTCAAAGAAGAGGACATCAGTCAACAACTCGAGCAATCATCGAAACAACTTGAGTCGCTTATTAAAGAAATGGAAAAGCGGTTTAATGACAATCGAAAGAAAATTGTTCAAGGTGATGATCTAGCGCCTGGCGTTCTTAAAATAGTAAAAGTATATTTGGCTGTTAAACGTCGAATTCAGCCTGGAGATAAAATGGCTGGGCGCCATGGTAATAAAGGGGTTATCTCTATTGTTGTACCGATGGAAGATATGCCTCATATGGCAGACGGAACACCTGTTGACATCGTACTCAATCCATTAGGTGTACCTTCGCGGATGAACATTGGCCAGGTATTGGAAACCCATCTTGGGCTAGCAGCCAAAGGCCTTGGGCAACGAATAGCCGATATGCTGAATTCGAATAAACCAATGTCTGAAGTTAAGAAATATTTGGACAAAATCTACAATCATGATGACCGCAAACGCTTGGATCTTGATAGTCTTTCTAATGAAGAGCTGACTATCCTTGCGAATAATCTGAAAAACGGTGTTCCGATGGCAACACCAGTTTTTGATGGCGCATCTGAGGCTGAGATTAGAGCAATGCTTGGATTGGCTGAAATGCCGCTGGATGGTAAAACGATGCTCATTGACGGACGAACAGGACGTCAGTTTGATAATCCTGTAACCGTTGGTTACATGTATATGCTGAAATTAAACCATTTGGTTGATGATAAGATGCATGCTCGTTCGACTGGATCATATAGTTTAGTTACCCAACAACCTTTAGGTGGTAAAGCTCAATTTGGTGGACAACGGTTCGGGGAAATGGAAGTCTGGGCGCTAGAAGCTTATGGCGCGGCTTACACTTTACAAGAGATGTTAACTGTTAAATCCGATGATGTGGCTGGACGTACTAAAATATATAAAAATATTGTTGATGGTGATCATCGAATGGATCCAGGTATGCCGGAATCATTCAACGTACTGTTAAAAGAGATACGGGCGCTTGGGATTGATATCGAGCTTAATCATAAGTAGAACATTAAGATAGACTTTTATTGGAGAGACAAACTTGGCTAATTTCGTACCAATGAAAAAAGCGCCAGCTATGAGTGATTTGCTTGGCATGCTCAAACATCAGGGCCACAATGAAGAGTTTGATCAAATTCAAATTCGATTGGCTTCCCCTGAGCTTATTCGTTCATGGTCTTATGGTGAAGTTAAAAAACCTGAGACAATTAATTATCGTACATTTAAGCCCGAGCGTGATGGGCTTTTCTGTGCCAAAACGTTTGGACCAGTCAAAGATTACGAGTGCCTATGTGGAAAATATAAACGTCTCAAGCACCGCGGTGTAATTTGTGAAAAGTGTGGTGTTGAGCTCGCACTGGCTAAAGTTCGTCGTGAGCGTATGGGGCATATTGAACTAGCAAGCCCGGTCGCTCATATTTGGTTTTTAAAATCATTACCTTCACGTATCGGTTTGCTATTAGATATGACATTGCGTGATATTGAGCGCGTATTGTATTTTGAAGCGTTTGTGGTTGTTGATCCTGGCATGACCGAACTTGAACGTGGTCAGTTGCTTAATGATGAAGTGTATTTGGATGCAATTGAGCAGTATGGGGATGAATTCGATGCCCGTATGGGTGCCGAAGCTATTCGTGATTTGCTGCGTATTATTGATTTGGCTGACGAAATCAAGACACTTCGTGAAGAGCTGCCAACAACAAGCTCAGAAACAAAAATTAAAAAAATCACAAAGCGACTAAAATTGCTAGAGGCCTTTCATGAGTCAGGGAACAAACCTGAATGGATGGTCATGAGTGTATTACCTGTCTTACCACCTGAATTGCGACCTTTGGTTCCTTTAGATGGCGGACGGTTTGCTACTTCTGATTTGAACGATCTCTATCGTCGAGTCATCAATAGAAATAATCGATTAAAACGTCTTCTTGACTTAAGTGCACCAGATATCATTGTACGCAATGAAAAACGAATGCTTCAGGAGGCTGTTGATGCATTACTGGACAATGGTCGACGTGGTCGCGCGATTACTGGAAGCAATAAGCGCCCTTTAAAATCTCTAGCGGACATGATCAAAGGTAAGCAAGGTCGATTCCGACAAAACTTATTGGGTAAGCGCGTTGACTATTCAGGTCGTTCCGTAATCGTTGTTGGTCCCACACTTCGCCTGCATCAGTGTGGCTTACCTAAAAAAATGGCACTTGAGTTATTTAAGCCATTTATTTTTAGTAAGTTAGAGTTTCGCGGTCTTGCAACGACAATTAAAGCGGCTAAAAAAATGGTTGAGCGAGAGGAGTCTGTTGTTTGGGACATTCTTGAAGACGTCATTCGAGAACATCCTATTCTTCTCAACCGAGCGCCAACCTTGCATCGACTCGGGATCCAAGCTTTTGAGCCGGTTCTCATCGAGGGCAAAGCGATTCAGTTACATCCTTTGGTCTGTACAGCATATAATGCTGACTTTGACGGCGACCAGATGGCAGTACACATTCCTTTGACCATTGAGGCGCAACTTGAAGCGCGATCTCTCATGATGTCAACGAACAATATTTTGTCGCCAGCAAGTGGTGAGCCTATTATTGTTCCTAGCCAAGACGTCGTTTTAGGACTTTACTATTTAACCCGTGAGCGTACCAACGCTAAAGGCGAAGGGAAAATCTATTCAAGCACACAAGAGGCCCAAAACTTTTATGAGGAAGGCTTCCTTGATATTCATGCGCGAATTAAAATTCGAATGCCAGTTGATAAGACAGCAGAAGTTATCACTTATCATTTGGTTGAAACGACAGTAGGTCGTGCAATTTTATCTGAGATACTTCCAGATGGAATTCCGTTTTCATTGATCAACCGTTCTATGGTTAAGAAGACAATTTCCAAAGTTCTTGATCATTGTTATCGGACCTTAGGACTCAAGCAAGCTGTTATTTTTGCAGATCAGTTGATGTATACCGGATTTAAATATGCAACAAGAGCCGGTGCTTCGATTGGTATTGAAGACATGGAAATCCCAGACGATAAGGCTTCAATCATTGAACAAGCTGATAATGAAGTTCGAGAAATCGAAGCACAATTCAGATCAGGCTTGGTCACCAATGGTGAACGTTATAATAAAGTAATCGATATCTGGTCAAGAACAACAGATCTCGTTGCTAAATCGATGATGACTAAAATTGCTACTGAACAGGTTATCGATCGACAAGGTAATGAGGTTAGACAACCTTCCTTCAATCCTATTTTTATGATGGCTGATTCTGGAGCGCGGGGTTCTGCTGCTCAGATTCGTCAGTTAGCAGGAATGCGGGGTTTAATGTCTGCGCCGGATGGTTCAATCATTGAAACACCAATTACGGTTAACTTTAGAGAGGGATTAAACGTATTCCAGTACTTTATTTCCACGCACGGTGCGCGTAAAGGTTTAGCTGATACGGCACTTAAAACAGCAAACTCTGGATATTTAACACGTCGATTGGTGGATGTTGCACAGGACGTTGTTATCACTGAAAGAGATTGTGGTACGGAAAACGGTATATTGATGCAACCGCTCATCGAAGGGGGTGACATCGTTGAACCGTTGCATGAACGTGTTTTAGGACGTGTTGTTGCTACAGATTTATATTTACCCAATAAGGAAGAGCCCGTTGTTAAGGCCGGCACTTTGTTGGATGAAACATGGGTTGAAACACTAGAGAAATTAGGTGTAGACCAAATTAATGTTCGTTCACCCATTACGTGTGAAACTAGATTTGGCCTTTGTGCTAACTGTTATGGTCGTGATCTAGCAAGAGGACATCTTGTTAACACGGGTGAAGCGGTAGGGATTATCGCTGCTCAGTCTATCGGTGAGCCAGGAACACAGCTTACGATGCGTACATTCCATATTGGTGGCGCTGCGTCAAGGTCAACTGCTGCAACAAATATTCAAATCAAAAGCAAAGGTATTATTCGTTTACATAATATTAAAACGGTTATGCACGTTAACGGGCATCTCGTTGCTGTATCGCGTTCCGGGGAAGTTACTGTGGTTGACGAGTTCGGCCGCGAAAGGGAACGTTATAAGTTACCTTATGGCGCGGTCATTTCAGTGCATGATCAATCGGCGGTAGACGCAGGACAAGTCATTGCAAACTGGGATCCACATACGCATCCAGTGATTTCAGAGGTAAGCGGTAAGCTTAAATTCGTTGACCTCATCGAAGGCATGACGATGAATCGACAAACCGATGATTTGACAGGTTTGAGTAATATCGTTGTAACCGATGCGAAACAACGCAGTGCTCAAGGTCGTGATTTACGACCGATGGTCAAGCTTGTTTCAGACACGGGTGAAGAAGTGTTTCTCGCAGGAACAAATGTTCCAGCACAATACTATCTTCCTGTCGATGCGATTATCAATTTTGAGGACGGACAAAATGTAGGGATTGGTGATGTTATTGCACGGATCCCACAAGAACGTTCTAAGACTCGGGATATTACAGGGGGTCTTCCACGCGTAGCTGACTTGTTCGAAGCGAGACGACCTAAAGATGCGGCTGTTATGGCAGAAATCTCTGGACTTGTTAGTTTTGGGAAAGAAACAAAAGGCAAAAAGCGTCTTATTATCACCGAATCTGAAAACAATATACATGAAGAGTTGATTCCTAAATGGCGACACATTTCTGTATTTGAAGGTGAGCATGTTGCACGTGGAGAGCTTATTGCTGATGGTGCTCCGAGCCCTCATGATATTTTAAGATTGTTAGGTGTCGGTGCGTTGGCAAATTACATTGTTAATGAAGTGCAGGATGTTTATCGTTTGCAGGGTGTAAAAATCAATGATAAACATATTGAAACAATTGTTCGCCAAATGCTTAGAAAGCGCACAATTGTGTTTGTGGGCGATTCCAAGTTCCTTTTGGGTGAACAAATAGAAGAAACCGTGTTGTTACAAGAAAATGATAAATTAATCGCAGAGGGCAAAGTGGTCGCTCGAGGAACGCCTATTTTATTAGGGATAACCAAAGCGTCATTGGCTACCGAGTCGTTTATTTCTGCTGCATCGTTCCAAGAAACAACGCGTGTATTAACAGAAGCGGCTGTAAGTGGCAAAGCGGATGATTTACGCGGGTTAAAAGAAAATGTGATGGTTGGTCGCCTTATCCCTGCAGGAACAGGCTATACCTATCATTTAACGCGTAAAGCTAAGCGTGCTAGGGCATTAGCGGCGGGTCAGTCAGCACAAGGTGCTATTACTGCCACAGATGTAGAACATGCGCTGAGCGAAGCTTTAAATGCTGAGCGTGGAAATGAGGGCTAAAACGCCCTTGGCGTAGATGTTGAGTAATTGGAAAGAGATCGGATTTATATTTGTGTTACCTAAGACCTTGACAACAAGGCAAGACCTATATAAAATCCGGCCTCTTTATGCGTGTGAAACTATATAAAGTTAAAGTTCGGAGTTAACAATAAATGGCTACTATTAACCAGCTAGTAAGAAAGCCTCGTGTGGCCCCAAAACGGAAAAGTAACGTTCCCGCTTTGGAGTCATGTCCGCAGCGTAGAGGTGTATGCACACGTGTTTACACTACAACGCCTAAGAAGCCTAACTCAGCTATGCGTAAGGTCGCTCGAGTTCGTTTGACCAATGGGTTTGAAGTCTCTTCTTACATTGGTGGAGAAGGGCATAATTTGCAAGAGCACTCCGTGGTGTTGATTCGCGGTGGTCGTGTAAAAGATTTGCCTGGGGTTCGATATCATACCGTCCGTGGTAGTTTAGATACATCGGGCGTGAGCGACAGAAAACAAGGTCGTTCTAAGTACGGTACGAAAAAACCTAAAGACAAGAAATAATTGAATTGTAGGAACTAGACATGCCAAGAAGAAGAGAAGTACCTAAAAGAGAAAATCTGCCGGATCCTAAATATCATAGTGAATTGTTGGCTAAGTTTATTAATGTGCTCATGATCAGCGGAAAAAAATCTATTGCAGAAACAGTTACATATGGCGCATTGGATGTTTTAGATGAGCGAATTAAGCGACTGAAAAAATCTGACGGTAAAGAAGATGAGGCTGGTGGTGTACTTCGATATTTTGAAGAGGCGCTCAACAATGTTCGTCCAACAGTCGAAGTTAAATCTCGACGCGTTGGTGGTGCAACCTACCAAGTTCCAGTTGAAGTTCAACTTAACCGAAGTGTTGCTCTTGGAATGCGCTGGATTGTTCAAGCGGCTCGTACTCGCGGTGAGAAGGGTATGATGTTGCGTTTGGCGGGTGAACTTGTTGATGCCTTCGAAAGCAAAGGCTCAGCGGTCAAAAAGCGTGAAGAAACACATAGAATGGCAAAAGCTAACCAAGCATTTGCTCATTTTAGATGGAACTAAGAGAGAGGATGCCTTCGTGTCAGCCACGCCATTAGAATTATACCGAAACATAGGAATCGTTGCGCACGTTGATGCGGGCAAAACGACGACTACTGAACGTGTATTGTTCTATACAGGGACATCGCATAAAATTGGCGAGGTTCATGACGGTGCGGCAACGATGGATTGGATGGTTCAAGAGCAAGAGCGCGGGATAACAATTACATCTGCGGCGACAACTTGCTATTGGGCTGGCATGGATAAACAATATTTGCGTCATCGTATTAATATTATCGATACGCCAGGTCATGTTGACTTCATGATTGAAGTTGAGCGCTCCTTGCGTGTTTTAGATGGTGCAATTGTTGTTTTTGACTCTGTCTCTGGTGTTGAGCCTCAGTCAGAAACAGTTTGGCGGCAAGCAGACAGATACGGCGTTCCACGCATTGTTTTCGTTAACAAGATGGATAGAATGGGCGCTAACTTTCTGCGCGTCGTGGAACAGATTAAGCAGCGCTTAGGCTCGAGTCCAGTTGTGGTTCAGCTTCCTATTGGTGCAGAAGAAACATATAAAGGCGTCATAGATTTAATTAAAATGAAGGCCATACTTTGGGATGATGAAACCAAAGGAATGACATTCGAATATCAAGATATACCAAGCACACTGCTTGAACAATGTCAGGCCCTTCGAGCTTTGATCATAGAAGCTGCGGCTGATTATTCTGAAGCATATATGGAAAAGTACTTGGAAGGTATAGCACTTACAGAAGAAGAAATTAAAATTGGTTTGCGGCATAGAACAATCAATAACGAGATTGTGCCTGTTTTCTGTGGTTCAGCCTTTAAAAATAAGGGAGTTCAAGCTGCTTTAGATGGCGTGCTTGACTATTTGCCTTCTCCATTAGATATTCCTCCGGTAAAAGGGTTGGACATTGATGGTGAACCGGCGATACGTAAAACCAGTTATGATGAACCTTTCTCGGCACTGGCTTTTAAAATTGCAACAGACCCATTTGTTGGGACACTGACGTATTTTAGAGCTTACTCTGGTGTTGTTAAATCTGGCGATTCATTGTACAACCCGGTTAAAGGTAAAAAAGAGCGCATTGGTCGTTTATTACAAATGCATGCAAATGCTCGAGAAGAAATTAAAGAAGTGAGAGCTGGCGACATTGCTGCAGCTGTTGGTCTTAAAACCATAACTACAGGTGATACGCTATGCGATGTAAATTCAATCATTACACTTGAGCGAATGGACTTTCCCGATCCGGTAATTGCCGTTGCGGTGGAGCCAAGAACAAAAGCTGATCAAGAAAAAATGTTTGTTGCTTTGGGTAAATTAGCACAAGAAGATCCATCCTTCCGTATGCATACCGATGAAGAATCGGGGCAAACAATAATCGAGGGGATGGGTGAATTGCATCTGGAAATTATTGTTGACCGGATGCGTCGTGAGTTTCTTGTTGAGGCCAATGTTGGTAAACCACAAGTGGCTTATCGGGAGACAATCAAAGCCAAGGTAGAACAAGAGGGTAAATTTGTGCGCCAGTCTGGCGGCCGAGGTCAATACGGGCACGTATGGCTTAAAATAGAGCCTCAGGACCGTGGAACAGGATATGAATTTATTAATGCTATTGTTGGCGGTGTTATACCCAAAGAATATATCCCTGCAGTTGATAAAGGGATTCAAGAGCAGCTTCAGAATGGCGTGATAGCAGGCTATCCAGTTGTTGATGTGAAAGTTACTCTGTTTGATGGCTCTTATCATGACGTTGATTCGAGTGAAATGGCGTTTAAAATTGCCGGATCAATGGGCTTTAAACAAGGGGCTGCGAAAGCAACGCCCGTTCTGCTTGAGCCAATCATGAGCGTCGAAGTGGTAACCCCAGAAGATTACATGGGCGATGTCATGGGAGACTTAAGTAGAAGAAGAGGCATGTTGCAGGGTATGGACGAGTCTCCTGCTGGACGAATAATCCGAGCGGAAGTCCCCCTTGCAGAGATGTTTGGCTACTCCACGGATCTTCGCTCGGCAACACAAGGGCGTGCAACATATACCATGGAGTTTGAAAAATATTCTGAGGCACCAGCAGCAATAGCTGAAGCAATAATTAAGAAACATAAAAGTGAATGAGGGTTTAAGTCATGGCTAAAGGAAAATTTGAGCGTAATAAACCACACGTAAACGTTGGTACGATTGGTCACGTTGACCATGGTAAGACAACATTGACCGCGGCAATTACGACGATTATGGCGAAAGAGTTTGGTGGTGAAGCGATGGCTTACGACCAAATTGACAAAGCGCCGGAAGAAAAGGCACGTGGAATTACAATTTCAACAGCACATGTTGAATATGAATCGACGAATCGTCATTATGCGCATGTGGATTGTCCTGGCCATGCTGACTATGTTAAGAACATGATTACAGGTGCTGCACAAATGGACGGGGCGATATTAGTGGTTTCGGCTGCTGATGGTCCAATGCCTCAAACACGTGAACATATTCTGTTGGCGCGACAAGTTGGCGTTCCTTATATTGTTGTGTTTTTAAACAAAGCCGACATGGTCGACGATCCTGAGCTGTTAGAATTGGTTGAGATGGAAGTTCGTGATTTATTAAGCGCGTATGACTATCCTGGTGATGATATACCATTTATTATTGGTTCGGCACTGAAAGCGCTGAATGGCGACACAACGGATATAGGCGTTCCAGCAATTAAGAAATTAGTTGCCGAAATGGATGCATATATTCCTGAGCCAGTACGCGATATCGACAGACCATTTCTTCTGCCAATCGAAGATGTATTCTCTATTTCAGGCCGAGGCACTGTAGTAACAGGTCGAGTTGAGTCTGGTATTGTTAAGGTTGGAGAAGAAGTAGAAATTATCGGTATTCGTGACACGATTAAAACAACGTGCACGGGTGTTGAGATGTTTCGTAAGTTGCTTGACGAAGGGCGCGCTGGAGATAACGTCGGTGTGTTGTTAAGAGGCACGAAACGAGATGATGTTGAGCGCGGTCAAGTATTAGCGAAACCGGGTTCAATTAAGCCACACACGAAGTTTATGGCAGAAGTATATGTGTTGTCTAAAGATGAAGGTGGTCGACATACACCATTTTTTAATGGTTACCGTCCACAGTTTTACTTTAGAACGACAGATGTGACCGGAACCTGCGACTT
>CANNIJ010000028.1 GCA_947505025.1 Legionellaceae bacterium
ATTAGTCATTATATGATTTATCTAAGTTTAATCCTGTGTATCTGTGATGGTATATCTGCTTGGTGTCTGGATTGGGGCTGGCCCAATAAGATTGCCGGACCTTTTACTCTGATAATATTAATCACTCTACTTAAACAACAGAATACCAGAAAACTCAGTACTATCAAAAAATTGCAGGTATAATCGGCGTGCTTAAATCATGTAATATGCGCCTATACCAATGGTTTTATTATAAGGCAACTGATAAAACTCAATGTTTAAGTTGGATGAGTAATTACGTACCAAATAGGCAAATAACTTTTCTTGCCAGAAAAATGTCATAGTCTTTTGATCTCTTGACGCAACAACACTGGAGACTTCAATAAAATAAGTTGCAGTCTCGATATCAATTGGGAATGGCAGCAATCCACGTTCGTTTGCAGCATATAATGACTGAGGTATAGATATGATATCCATAAAACCATATTGCAACGTCAACTTATAAATATTCGAGTTTAAACATTTAAAATTAAATCGATCCGTGGATAGAATATATGGGATATTATGAACCTCGTAATTTATTATTAGAACATGTTCGGGTAAAATACGATTCATTGTTAGAAACTGAAGGAAATTACCTCCGCTTTTGTCATAGATATCCGTTATAAAAATGGCCGTGGTTTTAGGCAGGTGCTGAACACTTTTGTAGTCTAACTGTTTAAATAATTTTGCCAATTTTTCTTGTTTCATATAGTAAGTTTTATGCAGGTAAAGTCTGCCTTTATGCCAAGTGTACATAATCAAAGAACACAGCATGGCAAAAGCCACTGGCACCCAACCACCTGAGTCTAATTTAGGAATATTTGCGCCCAAAAATGCAATATCAATGAACACAAAAAAAGATAGCATGCAAAATGTGCTAATGCGACTCCAGTGCCATGTTTTAATGGCCAACTGAATAATTAATATACTAGTCAGGAACATCACTAAATTAACCGCTAGGCCATAAGCATGGGTTAATGAAGTAGAGCTCTTAAAAGTTAAGATTAAGAATAACGTTCCTATGGCTAACAAACGATTCATCTGTGGGATATATATTTGACCTTGTTGTAGTCTTGAGGTTTGCACAATTGGCAAATGTGGATAAAACCCCAATAATACCGCCTGTTTTGTCATTGAAAATGTGGCTGAAATAACCGCCTGTGATGCAATGATCGTGGCCAATGCCGCAATCATAATAAGAGGAATTAAGAACCAAGTTGGTGCTAACCTATAAAATGGATTACTGATAGCCGCAGGATGATCTAATAAATAGGCCCCCTGACCATAATAATTTAATAATAAACACGGCAAAACTATCGCAAACCAAGCCAGACTTATAGGTGCCCGGCCAAAATGACCCAAGTCAGCATAAAGCGCCTCACCACCCGTTACAACAAGAAACACTCCGCCTAAAAGAGCATACCCTGTCCAACCATTTCTATAGAAAAAATCAACCGCATAATATGGGCTAATAGCTTCCAGCACGACTGGATTATGTAGAATTTGAATCAATCCCAAGACCGCCAAGGTGGCAAACCAAATCAAAATTACCGGACCAAAGATAAATCCAATTTTAGCGGTACCCAAGGATTGCACGGCAAACAAAGCAACCAAAATAATACAGGTTAACGGCAATACCCATTGATACATCAGAGGTTTAAAAACAATCAATCCTTCAATTGCACTCAGCACAGAAATGGCGGGCGTGATCATACCATCGCCCAAAACCAGCCCTGCACCAAAGATTGACATCAGAAAAATCAGCTTAGCTTTGTCTGAGCTGTTGCGCTTGATCAGCGACAACAAAGCTAGAATACCACCCTCTCCGTTATTGTCTGCACGTAACAATATAACCAAGTATTTAATCGATATCACTAAAACTAGTGACCAGGAAATCAGTGATAAGACTCCCAGTACATTTATTTTATCTATTGGCAGCCCGGAAAGTGACGCCCTAAGCGCGTATAAAGGGCTAGTGCCGATGTCACCATACACCACACCTAATGCAGCCAAAGCCGATGGCAGCAGTTTGTTTGATTTTGACTGAACAGCTGATTGATTCAATTAAAAAATCCTTTTTAAACTGCGCCTGTTGACACATTCACTTATAAGATTAGCAGTCCACTAATCCCGGAAATTATTAAATTGCAATGGCAGCTTGATCTCTGATTTTTTTAACAGTGCAATTGCAGCTTGCAAATCGTCTCTTTTTTTCCCTGTAACCCGCACTTTATCACCTTGAATTGATGATTGAACGTTGATTTTATTCTCTTTCAAGCATTTAACTAATTCCTTGGCATTCGGCTGATCAATTCCTTGCTTAAACGTTAGGGTTAATGAAAACGTTTTTCCGCTGTGTACTGGCTTGTCTTCCATGGTCACACCCACAGTACTCAAGCCCTGTTTAGTACACTGTGTACGGAATAAGTCGTCTAATTGACGAACTTGGAAATCTGATTCAGTTTTCAACGTAACCACGAATTCCTTTTGAACAATACTACTCTCAACGCCACGAAAATCAAAGCGTGTAGTAATCTCTCGATTTGCATTTTCCACCGCGTGACGTAACGCAACTTCGTCAATCTCAGATACCACATCAAATGATGGCATATTGTAATTCCTTAAAGAATAAAAACACGATTATGAATACGTTTTTACAGCAACACAAGTGCCAGTAATTTATTTTTTGTATGGTGAGCCGTGTAATTTATCGTTATACTTGGGATTTAAATGCCTGTAAGGATAAATAATGCAAATCGCCAGTATCCAGGGCCGTGAAATTTTAGATTCCAGAGGAAATCCAACTGTAGAAGCGGATATTGTGCTTAAAAACGGGCATATTGGACGTGCTAGTGTGCCTTCAGGTGCATCGACTGGCAGTCGTGAAGCATTTGAATTACGTGACCATGATTCACTGCGCTATAATGGAAATGGGGTTAATAAAGCGGTACAACATATAAACAATGAAATCAATCTTGCTTTGACGGGAATAAGTGTCGATGACCAAGAATCTTTGGATCTTACGCTGCAAGCTTTTGATGGAACTTCGAATAAATCAAACCTTGGTGCTAATGCGATTTTAGCAGTTTCTTTGGCGGCAGCCAGGGCCAGAGCATTGACGTTGAATCAGCCATTATTCATGGCATTACAGCAAAATAATGACATGTGTATGCCGGTTCCAATGATTAATATCTTAAATGGTGGTATGCATGCTGATAATAATCTAGACGTACAAGAGTTTATGATCATGCCCGCCGGTGCTCAGGATTTTCCCACAGCATTACGCATGGGCGTGGAAACATTTCATGCATTAAAATCAATCCTTAAACAATCAGGGCTCAGTACTAGCGTGGGTGATGAAGGTGGATTTGCCCCGCATGTACAATCCAATCGGCATGCATTGGATCTTTTATCAAGTGCAGTCGATTTGGCTGGCTTTAAATTAGGTCAAGATATATTTTTTGCACTTGATGTTGCAGCATCTGAATTATATCACAACGGCAGATACATACTTCCTTCAGAATCAGCTAACTTTAATGCTGATGAAATGATTAAATATTACTGCAAGCTGATCAACGACTACCCGATAATCAGTATTGAGGATGGGCTGGGCGAGCATGATGTTGCAGGCTGGCAACAGCTAACCAAAGAACTTGGATCTCGGATACAATTAGTTGGTGATGATTTATTTGCCACTAATCCAGTTATTTTACAAGCCGGTATCAATCAACAGCTAGCTAACTCTGTATTGATCAAACTCAATCAAATTGGCACACTAACTGAAACACGTGCCACACTAGATTTGGCCAAGAAAAATGATTATCGGTCCGTGATCTCACACCGTTCTGGAGAAACAGAAGATACATTTATTGCTGATTTAGCAGTTGCCAGTGGTTGTGGTCAAATAAAGACCGGATCTGTATGTCGTACTGACCGTGTCGCTAAGTATAATCAATTATTACGTATTAATGCTTTAATAAACTTACCATATGCTGGGATCAAAGTATTGGAGCAACATCATCAGGGGATCGCACAATGCGAACGCTTTTAATTTGTTTATTCTTAATTCTACTAGCGCTGCAATATAAGTTGTGGGTTGGTGATGGTAGTGTATCTAGCTGGCTCAACACAGAACATAAAAGAGAACTACAGGAAAAAGCTAACCAGCAAATGTTGGCACGTAATCAATCCCTGTTAGCCGATATCACTGAGCTAAAATCTGGTGATCAAGCTCTGGAAGAGCAAGCAAGATTTGAACTGGGGATGATTAAATCAGGTGAAGTTTATTATCAATGTGCGGAATAATCGAATCAGCCCATAAACTTATGATCATACCGCCCAGACCTGATCCGGTCGGCTTGACCGCTAAAGCCCCAGCATCACGTAAGATCTGCATTTGATTTTTTAATGAGTCACTCACTAATCCCCAGGCAACAAAACACTCAGATGCCAGGTTCATAGCCTGCGATAAAGTAATTAACGCATCTTTTGTGCGATGTTTTAAGGCACCTACTGCTTGGATAACACATGACTGCATATCTTCGTCAACTGCTAATGCTAGGGTGCGATCTTGGCGGCATAACATGTTTACACGTTTAATACATTCTGCCGTCAAGCCAACCTCGCCCGAAGACGATAGAGCAAAATTTGGCTGCCAGTTTTGTTCAATCGGAGTAATACCGCCATTTTGAAACAAAATACCGGTGCTAGCAGCAACACCAGCTATATCTAAACCACTACTTTTGCCGTGAAAAAGATGTTCAAGCTCACGTGCAAACATAACCGTTTGATCGTTTTGCCATCCATCACGTGTTGCAAACCAACGTGCTAACGCTACCGATAGTGCTGCACTAGCACCCATGCCAACACCCAATGGAATATTATTTTCCAAGAAAAATGAGCCTGATATTGATTGAGACTTTTGCCCCAAACATGCCGCAGCATGCTCCATGAGATACAAAAATAGCCGGTGCATATCTGCGCCGTGCTCACCTGAAACCTCAACCTTAATTGGATGATTTCCGCGGGTGTAACTTAATCTAAGTTGGCGCTCACGCAATGGATAAACTATTGCAGCATGACCGCGCAAAACAGCATGCTCTCCGACCAAAACCCATTTGCCATGCGTGGTGGTTGTAAAATCACAAAACATCATGCACGCCCAATAATGTTTGTCGAAACTCATATGCAATCGCAGCCTGATCCTGGCGATATAAAACATGGATATTTGGTCCAGCATCCATAGTAACTAATGGTCCATCACCATCACGCCCCCACATTTCCTCAAGCTTTAACAATACGCTTTCTGTTTCAGACGTAATATAACCAAAAGGTTCGGCACAAGTTGCGAATAAATCATGCATATCCCTGAATTCACGCCAACAGATCCTGTACGCCGAATGCCAGTCTTGATTTTTAAGTGCATGTAATAATAGTTTTAAATTTTCTCGGGCACGCTGCGGCCGATGCGCATAACTTGGACTGGATTTTACTCGCTGATGTGCTTCACTGGATGATACTTCCTTAACATCCTGATTAATCAAGATTACTTGATGTATTAATATGTTGTATGGCAATTCAACTGCTATAGTAGTATCGCCGTCCCATAATGCCCAAGGGGAAAAAAATGATCGAGCAGCCGAGCCCGAACCTTTAGAACTCCATTGCGCTTGCAATTCAATTGCTGGGGCAGCTGAGCCGGTTAACTCACTAAACGACGTGCAGGCTACTTTAGTCAGGGCAGCAAAACTAGAAGCCGAACTAGCAAGTCCACTACTATGCGGAAAATTATTACTTGATCTGACGATAAATCCGCCTAATTTCTCCGGCCATTGATCCTTCAGCCATTTAAAATGATTTAAAAAACGTTGTTGTGCAGCTACAGATAAGTTAAAGGCTGCAGCACCAGGAATTAACAGTGGCTCCCAGTAATCATTAGGTCCGGCGTGATTTTCAAGCATAACCTGACTGATCAGTTCACCCAGAGTGTAGGAAAATGATGGATTGATTGCACGATTATCCTGATCTTTACCCATATATTTTATTAGTGCAATATTAGCCGGTGCACTTGCAAACCATTGCATTTTATTCTCCTCAATGACCTGGGTTATCGTGCCAAAGTATTTTATGTAACTGCAATTGAAATCTAACCTGAATACGATCTTCTACGATCCAATTTGCTAATACATCTGGATCCAATTGACCCCAACTTGGTGAAAACAACACCTGTACTCGATCCAACAAATTATGTTGATTTAACATAGCACAAGACCACTTATAATCCTCTTGACTACACAATACAAATTTTAACTGATCTACTGACTTGATGAAATCTAAATTCGTCCACTGATTCTTCTCGGACTCTAAAGATCCGGGCGTTTTTATATCCATAATAATCATGACGCGCGGATCAACATCTGCAATGCTTAATGCTCCACTAGTTTCTAATGAAACCTCATAACCTGCATCACATAATTCTTTTAATAAAATTAAGCATCCTGGCTGAGCTAAAGGCTCGCCTCCAGTTACACAAACATACCTTCCATTATATTCAGCAACTTGTGCCAGTATATTTTGGATGGCAAGTTTCTCTCCACCATGAAATGCGTAAGCGGTATCACAGTATTGGCAACGTAATGGGCATCCAGTTAAACGTACAAAAACTGTAGGTAAACCAACTCGTGTTGATTCACCTTGTAATGAGTAAAAAACTTCAGTAATCCGTAGTAACGTCATCATGCACCCAAAGACGCCATTTTAGTACGCGCTAACTCAGACACTTTAGTATCTGGATACTGAGAAATAACTGATTGTAACCTTTGTTGAGCTTCAGTGTTTTTACCCATAGCCGCCAGCGCATAGCCCATTTTAAGCAAACTATCTGCATACTTAATCGATGATGGGAATTGAGTCAATACTCGATCAAACTGCTGTAACGACAGATCATATTCTTTATTTTGCAGATATAATTCACCCAACCAATAATGTGCATTAGCTGTATATTCGCCAGCAGGGTAATCCGCTACAAAGTTTTGCATCGCAGTCATGGCTGCAGCAAACTCCTTGAGTTTAATTAAGTTAAATGCAGACAAATAACGTGTGGATTCTGATGCTGATTTGACTGTAACTTCAGGCTTATATGTAGGTTCTGAGATTGCTGGCAGCGGTGCGTTTTTTTGCGCAATATCTGGCGTGGCAGCAAAAGTTCCTGATTGTGCTTGCAATGCATGTAAGGCTAAAGTTTGCTGATCTAATTGCCCACGTAATGCTTGTAATTATTGCTGTAAACCATTCACTCGATTCAAAAGATCAAGATTTTTACTGGTCACTGGCGTTTGATCTTCGTGAGCCAAAGCCTGTTGTGAGTGATCATTCAATGAAGATCCTACCACGGCACGATCTGAGACTTGATCTTCAAGCAGTGCAAAATTCTCACTATCATCAACCACTGGCGCATAACTCCACGCCAGTGGGCAAATCAAGCATGCCAATAATGGCATCAGGCGATAAGACAACCTCATCGAGTGGCTTCGTAAGTTAATTCAACACGTCGATTTTGTGCATGTGATGCATCGTCATGCCCAAGGTTTACAGGACGTTCTTTGCCGTAACTCACAACACGTACTTGTTGATGATCAACACCAGCCATGTACATCAAGTCTGCTACTGTATTGGCGCGACTTTCACCCAAAGCTACGTTATATTCACGACTACCGCGCTCATCTGTGTGGCCAGCAATTAACACTCGTGCACTTGGATGTGCATGCAAGTAAGTGGCTTGTGCATTAACTGAAGCGATATATTTTGAAGATAAGCTGCTTTGATCGTAGGCAAATAAATAGATTTGGTTATGCGGAGCACGTGTAGTGTACATTTCCCCAGCTTCTTGACCAGCAAAATGCTCGCCCATGCCCAATCCATGTGCTAATAAACCTTCATCACCAAAACCATCTGCTACACCACGTGTTTTTGAACACGCTGCTGCCAACACGATACATGCTGCTAAAGCACCCCATTTCACTGCTGATTTCAATTTCATACTTATATTCCTTATTATAAAAATGCCATGACGGCTCATTGTACAATCGTTTGGAATTTTTGGCTACTACGTAAAAGCATAATTGTCTTCTAACCTGCTTTTGTATTATCCTCGTAACATACGCAAAATTATCGAGAACCTTTTGACAATGGAACATGCCGGATTGACGCAGGATTTACAACAAAAACAGATCATGTGCACTGGTCAATGGTCAATCTCAAGCTTGGGCGACATACGTGATATTGGTTATAATATACACCTGCCAACAAATATTAATTTGCGATTGAATGGCTCTGCACTATCTCAATTAGATAGTGCAGGAGCTCTAGTACTAGTTCAATGTATAAATTCTTGGGAACAACAACGGGCACATGTTGAGTTGATAAATTTCACAGATCAACACCTGGCTTTATTAAAGTTAGTAACACGGCATCATGAATCGACTAAACTGTCCACTCCAGAACCTGAGGTGCAGGGTTTGCTGTATAAAATAGGCAAGGAAAGTACAGACAAATTACAGCAACTTCAAGGACTAGTACAATTGGTTGGGGACATCAGCCATAAGATTTATGGATCATTCAGCAATTTACGTCGTTTTCAATTTCCAAGCATCATTTCAAATATGGCCAGCACTGGACTGAATGCCCTGCCGATTGTTGGTCTATTAGCATTTTTAATTGGCGTGGTTTTGGCCTACCAAATGGGCTTGCAATTAGAAACATATGGCGCCACTAGTTTTATTGCATATTTATCTGGCATGGCTGTTTTTCGTGAGTTTGGGCCACTGATAACTGCGATCATAGTGGCTGGCAGGACTAGTTCAGCGTTTACTGCGCAAATTGGTAGCATGAAAATAAATGAAGAAATTGATGCATTATATACAATGGGATTATCCCCAACTGAACTCTTAGTTGTACCAAAACTAATTGGACTGTTAATCGTGTTCCCGATGCTGATCTTCTGGGCTGATTTTTTTGGTATTCTTGGCGCGATGCTGATGTCTAAGTATATGTTGCATGTTGGACCTATAGATTTTTTAATTAGATTACATGACGCTGTTGGTTTCAAGCAAATGATGCTAGGATTGTACAAAGCACCTACTTTTGCGATGTTAATTGCTGTGGTCGGATGCTTTCAAGGATTCCGTGTACAAGCAAATGCAGATAGTGTTGGGCAACAAACCACGCGCAGTGTGGTTCAAGCCTTATTTTTAATTATTGTCACTGATGCAGCATATTCGGTAATATATAGCCGGTTGAATCTCTAATATGAAAAATAGTCCCCCTGCGGTGATTGAAATAACTGGTCTAAAAAACAGATTCTCTGATCAATGGGTACATTCTGATATTAATTTAACTATATATTCAGGTGAGATTTTTGCGATAATCGGCAGCAGTGGCTGTGGTAAAACTACTTTATTACGTAGTTTATTAATGTTAATGCAACCAACAGCCGGAATAATTCGTATCTTCGGGCAAACACTGACCGATCTAAATGACGCTGAAATAAAATCCTTACGCCGGCGTTTTGGTGTGCTTTTTCAGCATAGTGCGCTTTTCTCAGCAATGACAGTGCTAGAGAATGTTTGTTTTCCAATGCATGAACTAACATCATTACACACAGATTTCATGCGTGAGTTAGCACTGCTGAAATTGAGCCTGGTTGGCTTATCAAGCGCAGCTGCATATAAATTTCCAGCTGAACTAAGTGGTGGCATGCAAAGACGTGCTGCAGCTGCCCGAGCAATCTCGATGGATCCTGAGCTGCTATTTTTAGATGAGCCAACATCCGGCCTGGATCCATTGAGTGCCAAACAGTTTGATCAATTAATTGTATTCTTGCGTGATGCTTTAAATTTAACCATAGTTATAGTTAGTCATGATATTGAGTCTTTAAAGCGTACTTGCGATCGTGTGGCATTTCTTGGGGATGGAAAAGTTCTGGCTGTGGCTCCAATGGAGGAACTCATACAGAATCCGCATCCATTGATCGTAGAATATTTTAGTCAACGTGAAGTTGCAGTTTAACCTTGTAAAGGAATTAATTGTGGAATCAAAAACAAATTATACCTTAGTTGGCCTGATGGTCCTGATTTTAATGATTGGTTTTTTTATATCAGCACTGTGGTTGTCCGTAGGATTTGAGCATAAAAATTATCAGACATACATAGTCTATATGGATGAAGCCGCGTCCGGATTAAATCAAGATTCTGTAGTTAAATACAATGGGGTTAATGTAGGCTATGTACATAAGATCACTTTAAACCCATCCAATCCTGAACAAGTAAAACTAAAGTTGTACATTGAATCCAGTGCACCAATCACAACGGGCACGCATGCCAGCCTGATTATGCAAGGAATAACTGGCACAACTTATTTGGGATTATCTGCAACTTCAACCACATTTGCACCGCTTAAAGCCGCTCCAGGTGAAAAATATCCAGTGATCCCATACAAGAGATCTTTTTTTGGTCTTTTAGAAAAAAGTATAGATGAACTCAGTAAAAACATGAATCGTGTGTTTAACAATAAAAATGCCGATGAAATCGCTAAGATTATGCATAATTTATCTTCTATAAGCACGGTAATCACCGAGAATAATAAAAATATCGATAAAAGTTTAAGTGAAATACCTGGAATTATGCACGATTTCCGGAAGACTCTGCGTTCGTTTACTGACATGGCATCAGACGTTTCGTCAGCGGGTAAACATGTAAGCAGTACCATGAAGGCAGGTAGAAATTCCATTGATCAAATATCTCAACAAGCCCTGCCACCAGCGGTAAGTTTATTACGTAAACTAGACGGGATCGCAGATAATCTTGCAAAAATCACACAAGAAATGCAACAAAACCCTGCCATCATCATTCGTGGCAGCGCGCCACCGCAACTTGGACCAGGAGAAAAACGTTGATAAAGCTAACCCAAATTGCATTGATCGGCGGCATATTCGCCGGCATAACTGCTTGTTCTCCGGTAACCCTGCCGGTCACAAATCATTACCAACTGGATTCGTTTGATTCCACTGCCCGTCAAACCACCACCTGGCATCGATCGCTGCTGATTACCCCACCAGATGCGCTGGCTGGTTATCAGTCAGATCAAATGTTGTACCAAAGTAAGCCATATGAACTCTCAGCATTTGCACACAACGCATGGATGAGCGCGCCTGCGAGTATGTTATATCCTCTGATGTTTCAAAGCCTAGAACACAGCCATGCTTTTTTTGCAGTAACAACGAGCCCAGAAGCAGACACAACCGATTATCGCTTAGATACCCAACTAATTAAATTAAAACAAAACTTTGTTCAAAAACCAAGCGTTTTAGAATGGGCCGTGCATGCTGTGTTAACACACGTTAACGACCGACGTGTAATCGCATCACAAACCTTTCATGAACGTATAACTTGCGCTGCCGATACCCCATATGGTGGAGTTATAGCCGCTAACCAAGCTGCACGTGTTTTTACTCATACACTGACTAAGTTTGTGATTGTAAATGTACAAGCCGATCAAAAAACTAACCACAAAAGATATGAGTAAAATATGAGTGTTTTAGTTTTTGATATAGAAACCATTCCCGATCTTAAAAGCGGTAGACGCATCTATGGCTTAGAAGGATTAAGTGACGCGGAGACAGCGTCTGCAATGTTCACATTACGCCGGGCCAAGGTCGGGCATGATTTTTTACCACATCACTTACAAAAAATTGTTGCTATCTCATTAGTTCTAAGTCAAGACAACGGATTTAAGGTATGGTCTTTGGGTGAAGAAGATTCGGATGAAGCTGAGATTATTCAACGTTTTTTTAATGGCATAGCACGGTATACACCATCTCTAGTGAGCTGGAATGGTGGTGGATTTGATTTGCCGGTGCTGCACTATCGAGCATTGCTCCACGGTATCTCTGCTCCAAGTTACTGGGAAACCGGTGAAAACCAATCGGCTTTTCGCTGGAATAACTACCTGAATCGCTTTCACTATCGTCATTTAGATTTAATGGATGTGCTTGCCGCATATCAAAATAAAGCCTTGGCACCTTTGGATGAAGTAGCCTGCATGCTGGGTTTCCCGGGAAAAATGGGTATGAGTGGCGCACATGTATTTCAAGAATACATGCAAGGCAATCTAAAAAGTATTAGGGATTACTGTGAAACCGATGTATTGAATACATATGGCGTGTATTTGCGCTTTGAGCTAATGCGTGGAAACTTAACTGCAGAAGAACATCAACAAGCTTTAGATCGCATGGAGGATTATTTGCTTCAGGCTAACGATCGTCCGCATCTAACCGCATTTCTTGAAAAATGGAAACATAATTTGTAACTTTTAGAACAAGGACGCTCTAGATGAAGACTATTCTTTGGACTCCACAGGCGCCAGAAAGAAGCTCAATGGCACATTTCATACAGTTCATAAATAATTATAGCGTCAAAAAAATTGAAAACTATCAATCATTACACTCTTGGTCGGTGCAAAATCCAGAGCTTTTCTGGGGATCACTGTGTGATTTTTTTAATCTCAAATTTCATACACCACCATCCAGTATTTTAAAGACTGCAACTAACATGATGGATACACAGTGGTTTGCTGGTGCGACATTTAACTTTGCTGAGAAATTACTTATACGCAAGGATGATCATCCAGCATGTATTATCTTAGATGAACATGGGACGCGCAGTGTGGTAAGTTACTGGCAGCTAAATACTTATGTTGAGCAGTGTGCTGCTGGACTAAAGCAAACAGGGATCATTGCCGGTGACAGAGTCGTGGGCATACTACCGAATAGTTTTCATGCATTGATTGCAATGCTGGCCACCACTGCTATTGGCGCCATATGGTCTTGTTGCTCGCCAGATTTCGGCGCCAATGCAATAATTGATCGTCTGGGGCAACTTGAACCAAAACTTTTGTTTGCCTGCGGCCAACACACTTATCAAGGTAAAACCTATGCCGATCTAGAGAAATTAGATCTAATCACTCAATCAATGCCAAGTTTAAAGTGCACTGTATTAATCAATCACTTACCGAAAAATCAGCGTCAAAATTCAATGGAATGGAATGAATTTTTAATCCCCAACCAAAAACTAAATTTCATACAACTTCCATTCAATCATCCTATATATATCCTTTTCTCCTCGGGTACAACTGGACGACCTAAGTGTATTATTCATGGAGCTGGTGGGACTCTACTACAACATGTAAAAGAATTAGCCTTACATACCGATATTCAAGCACAAGATAATCTGTTTTTTTATACAACCTGCGGCTGGATGATGTGGAATTGGATGGTTTCTGCTTTGGCTTTGGGCGCAACCCTCACACTGTACGATGGTTCACCAACCTACCCTTCAATCAAAAGATTATTCAACATCATTGATCAGGAAAAAGTTAGCGTTTTTGGTACAAGTGCAAAGTTCCTTTCTTCAGTAGAAAAAACCAATTTATTCCCAGCAAAAGAATTTAAACTGGATCACTTACGTTGTATATTGTCTACTGGATCAGCTCTTCTACCAAAAAACTATGATTTTGTGTATCAACACATAAAAACAGATGTCCAACTGAGCTCTATTTCTGGTGGAACTGATATAGTTTCCTGTTTTGCTCTGGGGAACCCAATGTTACCTGTATACCGAGGTCAACTACAATGCTTAGGGCTTGGAATGGATGTTGATGTATTCAACGAGCAAGGACAATCAGTCCGTGGAGCTAAGGGCGAACTGGTCTGCAAAAAACCATTTCCATCGATGCCAGTGGGTTTTTGGAATGATCTTGCAGGTAACTTATACAAAAAAGCATACTTTGATAGATTTGATAATATATGGGCACATGGTGACTTCGCGGAAATAACCGAACATCATGGGTTAATTATATACGGCCGATCAGATACTGTATTAAACCCAGGTGGAGTGCGCATTGGTACTGCAGAGATCTATCGTCAAATAGAAGGTATAAGTGAAATATTAGACAGTGTTGTGATTGGGCAAGATTGGTTGGATGATGTAAGAGTAATCTTGTTTGTTAAGTTAATTCCTGGACTAGAGCTCAGTGAATCTCTGAAAAACACCATCCGGCAAAATATACGTAAAAATGCTAGCCCACGCCATGTGCCAGATAAAATCTTACAAGTGGATGATATCCCACGTACATTTAGTGGTAAAATCGTAGAAATCGCTATTCGTCAAATGGTCAATGGTGAGCCAATCAATAACCTAGACTCGCTGATTAACCCAGAATCATTGGTGTTCTTTAAGGATCGCGCGGAGTTATGTGTTTAGCTGGACTTACAGTTAATCCCACAACACATTGCAATGATTCTTCTCCGCCGATTCCAGTAATGCCAACAACGGTAATGCTCGATTAACCAAACTAACTTTAGGCGAATCTTCTGGGTGTGCGCGTGCTTGATCCACGGCTTTTTGCAAGTTTTGTCTGGATAGCGCAACATCATCGGCTAATAAAGCACTTGGAACTGTGCCAGTATGCCCCATTAACTTTAATAGTTGCACTGCAATATCACCAAAATAAGTCACATTGACAGAGCTGTCACAACGAAATGTTACCAACATTTTTGATCCTTGTAATTGACTGAGATAATCTGTGTAAAACTCTGATTTTACCAATCATTTCTAGAGTAATATCCATTGATGGTGAAACTTTGCTGCCAGTTACAGCAACTCGCAAAGGCTGCGCTAATTGAACCATCTTTAACTCAAATACTCTACAAGAGTCCTGTAAAATTGCGTTTAAATTTGTGCGATCCCATATTTCTAGACCATTAAAATGCTGTAACAATGCTGAAAATGCTGGCAGCACTTCAGCAGTCAAGAATTGACCAGCATCCTGTTCGTTATATACAATCTGATCTTGATAAAAATACATGCTTTTTTCACACATTTCACTCAAAGTCTTACATCTATCGGCTTGTAATTTAACTATATCGACTAAATCTGGTCCATGAGTTACATCAACACCACATTGTGCAAAATGCCACGCTAGCGGCACCGCAACTTGCTCAGGTAAATCTAGTTTCTGATGCTGCTGATTTAACCAAAACAATTTATCATAATTAAAACTTGCAGATGCACGACTAACATGTTTGAAATCAAATAATTTAATCATTTCTGACGGAGAAAACAACTCTTGATCTCCATTAGACCAGCCTAGGCGCACCAAATAATTTAACAAAGCATCAGATAATATACCAATTTGCTTGAATTGCATGATATTAACCGCGCCATGGCGCTTGGATAAGCGTTTACCGTCATCACCTAAAATCATAGGTAAATGTGCAAATACTGGGATTGGAGCTCTTAATGCATTAAATAAATTAATTTGTCGGGGTGTATTATTTATATGATCATCGCCGCGAATCACATGCGTGATCCCCATGTCTAAATCATCGATCACTACTACAAAATTATATGTTGGATTACCATCTGAGCGTACCAAGACTAAATCATCTAGTTCACTTTGCTGTACTTGAATATGACCGTAAACCTGATCTGTAAAAGACACTTCTCCAGTCAAAGGAGTTTTAAAGCGCACTACAAACTGCTGGCCATTATCCGGCAATGCCTGGTCGCGACACCGGCCATCATAGCGAGGTTTTTCACGCCTGGACAACTGATCAGCCCGTAATTCATCCAAACGCTCTTTACTACAAAAACAGCGATACGCGGAATTGGTATCTAACAACTGCTGGGTAACTTCAGCATAACGTGCATAACGATCGGTTTGATAAAACGGGCCTTCATCATAATTCAAACCTAAAAAATCCATTCCAGCAAGTATCGCATCAACAGATTCTTGCGTTGATCTCTCACGATCCGTGTCCTCTATACGTAAAATAAAGTCTCCGTCATGACTCCTGGCATACAACCATGCAAACAATGCGGTCCTGGCCGAGCCAATATGCAACGTTCCTGTGGGGCTAGGTGCAAACCGAGTTCTAACACGCATGCATTTCTCCATTGTCAACCATTGAATACCCTATTATACTGCGCGCAGGAGTGTAGCATAGACAGGAGTTAAAGCTCAATGGAACCAGTTATAATGGTAACCGATAATACTGGGCAATCAC
>CANNIJ010000029.1 GCA_947505025.1 Legionellaceae bacterium
AGTCCATGGCTAAAGTGACTGAAATTGCGTCTGAAGTAATTGAAGGTTATCGTGTGGTTCGTGTGTTTGGTGGTGAACAATACGAGAAAAGTAAGTTTAATATGGCGACCAATGCTTCGCGCATAAATGACATGAAAGTTGCAGTGAGTAAAGCTTTAAACGTATCTTTAGTGCAAGCGATTATTGCATGTGGAATTTCCGCAATTATTTTTGCGACGATTAAATTATCGACATTGATTGTTGTGTCAGCCGGATCGTTTTTGGCTGTGATAGCAGCTATGTTACAACTTATAAAGCCCATTAAGTCATTGACTAGTTTGCATGCCTCGGTGCAGCGTGGCCTTGCTGGAGCTGAAAGCATATTCTGTTTATTGGATCAACCATTAGAGTCAGAGGATATGCCTGTTTCAGTTAATGATAGTAAGATCACTCATGGTGGTATTGAGTTTAATAATGTTTCATTTGCATATCGTAACGGTCCAAATGTTTTACATAATTTGGATTTTCAGATTTCTCCTGGTGAGACCGTGGCTTTAGTTGGGCACTCTGGCAGTGGTAAAAGTACAATAGCTAGCTTATTACCACGTTTTTATAATGTGACCTCTGGTTGTATTATGATTGATGGAGTATTAGTGAATGATATGTCATTAACTAATTTGCGCAAAAAGATGGCCTTTGTCAGTCAGCATGTAACATTGTTTAATGACAGTATTGCAAATAATATTGCTTATGGCGACTGGGATATACCTATGGAGCAGATTGTGGCTGCAGCCAAGCTTGCGTATGCTGATGAATTTATCCAAGGTTTGCCGCAAGGATACGCTACTCAGGTTGGCGAGAATGGATTGTTGTTATCTGGCGGCCAGCGCCAGAGACTAGCTATTGCACGTGCGATCTTAAAAAATGCTCCTATTCTCATCCTAGATGAAGCAACGTCGGCATTAGATAATACTAGCGAGCGTTATATTCAGGACTCTTTAGAACATGTAGTTAAAAACCGCACTACTTTAATCATTGCGCATAGATTGTCTACCATACAGCGAGCAAATAAGATTATTGTGTTACAACACGGCAGGGTGGTGGAAATTGGCCGCCATCAAGATTTGATTCAGCTGAACGGTCATTATGCGCAATTGCATAATGTACGACAAGCAGTGCCAGAGTGCGTTTAATGCGGGCTCTTGATAGAATTAAGCTTGTAGCCTGGATTAAACCAGTATGTTGGTTGCTATGGCCTGTTGCTTTGTTATATACACTAATATTTATTTTACGTAGTAGAGTTTTACACGCGTATTTTCGTCGGTCATTTGATGTGCCAGTTATTGTTGTGGGTAATTTAACGGTGGGCGGTGTGGGTAAAACTCCTTTGGTTATGGCCTTGACCGCTCATTTTAAATCACGCAATCTTAAAGTTGGGATTGTCAGCCGTGGTTATCGATCTAAACTCCGACAGTTTCCTTATGAAGTAAATATTAATGATAGTGCAGACTTGGTGGGCGATGAACCGTTGTTATTGGCCCAAAAAACTCATGTGCCAGTCGTGATAGCACCTAAACGCTGGCAAGCAGTAGATTACTTAATCCAAAAACATGCGTGCCAAGTTGTAATCAGTGATGATGGATTACAGCATACGGCTATGGGTCGTGCATTAGAAATAGTTGTGGTTGATGGTGCTAATGGTTTTGGTAATGGATTTTGTTTGCCTGCCGGTCCACTACGCGAGCCAATAAGTCGACTAAATAGCGTTGATTTTATCTTTATTCATGGTGATAATAATACAAATATTTTATTAGACAGCACCTGCGTGCCTAAATATCGGATGGATTTGCAAGCAAAATATTTGCTCCATTTAACCAGTGGCCTTAGAGTTGCTGCGGGTGGCAATTTACCCACGCCTATAGCAGCCTTAGCTGGAATTGGCAGGCCAGAACGTTTTTTTGACTCTTTACGTGCTTTAGGATATGTTTTTAATGCATATTCTTTTACAGATCATCATGCATTTATATCAAGTGATTTGAATTTTACCGAACCAACGGTGCTTATGACAGAAAAAGATGCGGTAAAATGTACTGCTTTTTTTACTGATGCAATGTATGCTTTGTCGGTTGAAGCTCAAGTTTGTCCGGCTTTTTGGTCGGCACTGGACGCACACCCAAAACTTAAACTTAATTGAGTAATTATGAAAAGAAATAGATATAGCACATGGATTTGTGTGGCCTTACTAGGTATTGTAAGTGGGATATTACACTCAGCCGGGACGGATGATTCGGTGCTATTTTCACCCAGCAAGGCCGCTCAAGTTGATTGGTTGTTTGTAGGCCAGGTGGTAAATGATGACCAGGAACGTTATTTTTATTTTTTTCAAATGCAACGTAATGGCAAGCATGTGGCTGCGCACGTAGCTTTATTTGATGCTGAAACTCAATTGCCAATATTTGCTGAGCAGGGCGAGGCTTTGTTAGAGGATCTGAGCATAGACAACTGGCATGTTGGTCATGCCTTTTTAAGATTTAATCCGATAAATGCGAGTTGGACTTTTGGCATAAAGGAGAGCAATCACCGCGGATTTAACTTCAAGGTAGATATGTTGGCCTCAGCTGAAAATCGTGCCCGAATGCAAACACTACGTCCAGGACTTGAGGTGGTAGTGGCACAAACTGGTGAGTTAGATGGACAATTACAAATTTCAAACGCCGACAAAGAACATTTTGTGACAGCAAAACAAACGTGGTTCAGACAGGTTGCCGTTGAATCAAGTGCAGCTCTAATGACTCCATTAACAGGATTACTCTGTCAATCTGAATTAGGTGGTGGTATGTACGCTATGAAAATTATGGACGCGCATGCGTTACGCGGATCTATGGCCGGATGGCTGGATGCACAAGGCAAAGCCTTGAGTATTTCTCAGTTTATCAACATCAATAAAACTGCAGACGCAGACTGGCACTTGCTGATGCCAGTGCCTAAGGTCGATTGGATTATAAAAAAACCATTACAGCAGGGTAATATAATTGCAGGCTTTATACAGGAACAACCATATACAGGTTTTTGTGTGCTGAGTAGTAATCTTTTTTCCAGCCCATTACTACAGGCCAAGGCTGCGGGGACTTTCAGCAGAAGCATCACGTAGCACATAGTTTAGAGCAGCTTCACTCTTGCTGTTATCTTGATCCCAGTAACTGAGGGTAAGTGCACGAGAACTAAAGCATCCTAGTGCGGCACCAATCATCATGGTGCCAACAAGTAGCATTACAATCAGGCTGATCCCTGCGCCAATTAATGCAGCCCCAACCACAGGTATACATAAGCCACAACTACTCAGTATCACAGCAGCTACTCCAAAAACGATTATTGCGCAGCTTAACCTCCAGAAAGTATAGCTTTCAACAAAATTATGCCATGAGCTTTTTGGAACTGGTGAAGGTCCCAATATTGAGTTTATAGATTCACTTATCAGTTCTTTAAATTTAGTCGTTTGGCTGCCTGGGTTTGCACGTGCAGCTATCATTGCATTGAATACATATGCGCTATCTAGAGCTCTCATGTAGAACAGTTGTGTATGTTTATTTTCATCTAATATTTTTATGAGTTGATCACTATATTCTGAGGAAGATATATTTTGATTATAACTTTCGATAGCATGATCTACACATTTATGCAGTAGTAATTCATTGGGTGTCAACATAAGGATTCCTTTTTTGTATCGGTTGGATATACTGTTCGTAAAATACGTATACTGAAAACGATTCCATGTTATTTTCAGTTCTGCCAAGCGTATCGAACAAAAGTATGGAAAGCAAGCCAACTCAGGATAAAAACATGTACCGTTCACGCGGATTTTCTTTTATGGACAATATCATAGCACTTTGTCTGTTGTCAACCATGGGGGTGTTGGTCTTACTTCAGCAGGGTAAGTTAGTACATAATATGCATGGCGTGCATGTACGTCATCTGGCTACAGCTTGGTTAAATGATTTTGTTGAATCTTTTAGCGCCGGTGGATCTATTCATGAAATACCTCGGCAGTACAAATTAACTACCCGTCAGTCAGGACATATAATCACATTTGTCCTGTACTATGGACCGCAGCGCAATCAGTGTATACAGCGACAGGGGCTGATCTAAATGAGTCAGCGTCATGGTCTTGGATTTAGCCTGTTAGAGATTCTGATTGGCTTGATGCTATCTAGTTTGATCTTGATTGCTTTGGGGCAGTATATGGGCTCAATCAAGAATCAAGCCACTCATATCAACGATCTATTTTCTGAGTATGCAGATCTGCGGCGTATAACGTCTATGTTGCGCGAGAGTACTTGGCAAGCTGGATTCACGCCTTGCTTGAATATTGACCGACTGATTAGTCTTGATCGGCGCACCGTATCTGTAGCGTTACATGCGCTTAATTTACATGATGGAATCAATATAAATCGCATGCGCCCTAGATTTAGTCAGATCATTTCTTTTGACGATCCGCAGTCTTTCACCCTGCAGCAAAGTGCAGGTATTATGCCGGGTCATGCTGTAATCATTGCAGACTGTGTGCATGCCGAAGTACAATCTGTATTATCGATTCAGAAAACCATATCTGGTGTGCGGGTGCGAGTTAAAAACGCATTGGCATTTACTTACAAACCGCCGGTTTATGTGGGAGAATGGCTTGAAGAAAGGTTTTTTGTACAAAAAACTTCAGGTCATAATAGCGCATTATTTTACGAGTCACGGCATGTTGATCGCTTAACTGATCGAGTACGCGCATTAACGGCAAAAATTCAGCAGCTGCCCCTGGGCAGAGTACTTAAGATTACATTGGCTTTAGATCAGAATAGAACGCTGGATCTGCATGCTAGAGTGCGTGCATTATGATCCGCTTAAAGCATCAAGGCATGGTTTTGTTGACGGTTTTGTTAGTGCTAGGATTGATGGCATTATTATTACTGAATAATTTGCAGTCATTTTTTTTATACGAGAAAATGACTCAAGCATTCGAGACTCAAGATAATCTAATATCTCAGTTGGAAAATACTGGCATAGAGCAATTGAGTCTTTGGGGGCGTTCGGGTGGCGATAATTGTGTGGTGCAAAATTTAGGGCTTAACACAGCAATAGATCATGTGTTGAGCCGCGGATGCAGGATTAGTTCCGGATCAATAGATTTTATGTATTTAATCAGTGACTTGGGCGTAATGCCGTGTGAGCAAATAAAAATTGGCAGCATGGTGTTCGGGTCCAAGCAAGGTGTAATTACGTTGGCAACAGCAGGTGCACCATGGCTTGGATTGCAGATTCGTATGGCATTTACAGTGCCGTTGGTTGGGGAAGCATGTCAGTCAACGACTATTCATCAAAGATTAGCCGGCGTGATGAGTTGGCGATTAACAGAGGGTTCTGATGGACACTAATATAGTATCAACAAAAAAAAGTATTTTTTTAAATACATCTTTTTTGTATACAATCATGATTATTTTAGGCGTATTTAGTGGCTTTTCAGATATAGCCGTGCTGAAAACACTGGGTGGGTTTATTTCTGAGGTGTTCATACGGATTTTCAAATGCATCAGTTTACCGATTATTGCATTATCGATTATTGTCTCTCTGTCGAATTATTCATCAAATGGCATTATGCGTTCGGTTTGGCGCCGGACCATGTGCTACACGTTAGGCACGACATTGCTGGCGGCTTGTGTTAGTTGCGTACTTTACTTATTAATTCAGCCAGATAATATCGGAATTGTTGCAGATCCAATCATTAATTTGCCGATTCAGGTGAATAGTGGGGATTATATGCATCATTTGGCCAATCTGATCCCGGCAACAATATTATCTCCTTTTATTGATAATCAAGTCATGGGTGTTTTGTTGTTGGGTATTTTGGTTGGGTTAGCGATCCGTGTGATTCCGGATGAGCATCCGCGCGAGACCATCACACAGTTTTTTCGTGGTGCACATGGATTATTTATGGTGATTACGCGCTGGGTGATAGCGATCATTCCATTAGGATTATTTGGTTTTATTTCGATGACAGTCATGCAGCTGCGTACTGGTACAGCGCTAAAGGGCCTGGGTGAGTATTTATTGATTATCGTATTGGCAAATTTGATTCAGGGTTTTGTAATGCTGCCTTTATGGTTGAAGTTTCATGGTATCAGGCCTTTTGTGAGCATGAAACGCATGTTGCCGGCATTGTCATTGGCTTTTTTCTCCAAATCTTCGGTAGGCACATTACCGATTACGATGGACACAGTAGAGAAAAAATTGGGAGTTGATCCTGAGATCAGTCGATTTGTTTTGCCGCTGTGCACCAGTATAAACATGAATGGTTGTGCCGCGTTTATTTTTGCCACGGTGATTTTTTTGATGCAAAATCATGGGGTGGAGATCACCATATTAACTATGGTGTTGTGGGTAGTGGTATCAACTGTAGCAGCGTTAGGCAATGCCGGTATTCCTATGGGGTGTTTTTTCTTAAGCGCTAGTTTGCTGGCCAGTATGAATGTACCTATTACATTAATGGGGATTATATTACCATTTTACAGCTTGATCGACATGCTAGAAACAGCATTAAATGTTTGGTCAGATTCGTGCGTAGTGAAGGTGGTAAATGATAAGGCTGCGGGTACGACAGCTTAAGGGAGCGTACTAACAAGAACAGGCACGAGAACTTTGAGCTTGATTACAACGAAAACGCTGTTGAACGCCAATCATTTCCAGCAATTCTTCAATGACAATGGATATACTGGAGATTATGAGTTTTTATACCAAATATTGTGTTGGTAAAAGGCTTTAGAGTAGTTATACTAATGACTGATATTTTTTAGAGCAAGTATTCAGTCCATGGGTGCATATAATTATCAGGCCTTGAGCAAAAAAGGACGCACGTGCACCGGCGTAATTGAAGCAAATTCACCGCACCATGCGCGCGCATTACTACGTCAGCAAAACTTACTGCCCACAACAGTTAATTCTGTAAAAAAAGATAATAAAGTTAATAATAAAGAAAAAATTTCTCTGCAAGAGTTGTGTGTATTAACACGACAATTAGCTAGCATGCTGGCCGCAGGTATTCCAATTGACGAAGCTTTGAGCTGCGTTGCTGATCAATCGGACAATCAGAAAACACGCCAACTAATGACTGGTGTTCGCGCAAAAGTTATGGAGGGTTATGATTTAGCGCATGCAATGGCTGAGTATCCATTGGCTTTCCCGGAATTATACCGTGCCACAATTCATGCTGGAGAACACACTGGGCGCTTGGATTTAGTCTTGGAAAAATTGGCTGATTATACTCACATACAACAACAAACACGGCAAAAGATTCAGCATGCATTAATTTATCCAGCAGTGATGTTAACGGTTTCTCTGAGCATAATTGGTTTCTTATTGGCTTTTGTAGTTCCTAAAATAATAGAGGTTTTCCAAACTAGTGGGCAAACGTTACCAGTCATGACCAATGTATTGATTGCGATGAGTTCTTGGATTCAAAAATATGGCCTAGTTACCTTGTGTTTGATATTGATCTGCACAGCCATCGCCCACAGAAGTGCTAAAAGAGAACATGTGCTTGGGTATTACCATCAAATTATGCTTAAATTACCCGTGATTAAATACTTGATTGTTACTATTAATGCATCACGTTATATTCATACATTTAGTATACTGTTTGCTGCTGGGGGTAGTGTATTGGAGACTATGCGTGTCTCTGCGAGTTTGGTGACAAATCTGCAAATGCGAGCAGCTTTTGATGAGGCCGCCATACAGGTTAAGCAAGGTTTAAGTATTAGCCAAGCATTGCATGCGACAAATTATTTGGGATCGATGGCCACGCATTTAATCGCAAGTGGTGAAAAAAGCGGACAAATTTCAGAAATGATGGAACGCACGGCTGAACAACTCGATGATGTAGTGCGCGGCCGAATTGACACTGCATTAACACTATTGGAACCAATGATAATTCTATTTATGGGTGCTATGGTGCTCTTTATTGTATTGGCAACTTTATTACCAATTTTTTCAATGGAACAAATGATATAGGGGATAGTACATGAATAAACAGCGCGGATTTTCTTTGATTGAAATCATGGTGGTAGTTGTTATTTTGGGTATTTTAGCGGCACTGGTAGTGCCTAAAATAGTTCGTAGGCCGGATGAGGCGCGCTTGGTCAAAGCTAAACAAGATGTTTTGTCTATACAAAATGCTGTAGAACTGTATAAGTTAGATAATGCAATCTATCCGACCAATGAGCAGGGCCTGAGTGCCTTGGTAACCAAACCCAGCCAAAGTCCGGTGCCAGAAGATTGGCAACAATATCTAAAAACATTACCTAAAGATCCTTGGGGGCATTTTTATCAATATTTAAATCCAGGCAAACACGGTGACTTTGATGTATTTACTGATGGTCCAAATGGAGAACAAAACGAGCACAAAGTAATTGGTAATTGGGATGCAGAATAAAGTATCTATGCACACCAAAGGTTTTACGTTGATCGAGCTGATGGTGGTGCTGTTAATTATTGGTATAACATTACATTTTGCCAGTCAATCTTGGGGTGATTTTGGTGAGGCGCGAGCTGTAATCACGGCTGCGGAGCAGTTTAAAACGCAGGTAACTGGATTGCAGCAGCAAGCGGTATTGGCGGGTTTACCGCTGGGGTTAAGCGTGAGTGCTAGCGGATATCAAGTTGTATCTTTTCAGCCACCCAAAGACTGGATAGTTAATAAGGGTTTTCAAACCCCAGGCTTACCTGCACGTGTTATTCTTCATACAACCATAAAAAAATCATTACCTGCGGTACTCATCGATGCTCAAGGCAATGTCAAAGCATTTAAAATTGATTTTGGAACAATTTCCCGGCCACATATAGCATGTGTGGTTGGATCAGATAATAGTGAGATTTCTGTTCGGGTAGATTGTAAATGAGGCGATCAAAGATCAACCACACGGATGGATTTACATTAATCGAAGTATTAATTGCATTGGCTGTGATTGCAATTGCGTTTACTGCGTTGATTCAGTCCAGCTCAGTCAGCATTAAACAAACTCAGCGTATAAAAAACAAAATAATCAGTCATTGGATTATGCAGCAAGGTATTACTATGTTGCAGTTGTCGTTGGTTCAGGCCCAGGTTGATTCAACGCAAGTTACAACAATGCTAGATCAATCATGGTATTGGCGTCCAACAGTCACTGCAACCAGGGTGCCGGGAGTACAGCAAGTACAAATCAAAGCGAGCTTACTGCAGTCCGGGCCATTTGATGAATCTTTGTCGGGTTATCTATATGCGCCGTAACGGTTTTACATTACTCGAAATTTTGGTTGCATTGGCTATTTTCGCTCTAGTTGCAGCACTTACTTCGGGTGCTTTGTATAGAACAATCATGATTAAACAGAAATTAATGACACAAGCAGATCGTTTACAAGCTATTCAAGCAACCTTAGCGTTGTTAACACAAGATTTAGAACAGGTATCAACAGATTTTAACGGAGATAATCATGCTGTAGATTTTAAGCGTAATGGCATACAAAACCCTGGTTCTATAGAAAAACGTAGCTCTCAAGCGCAGATCCGCTGGGAATGTCAGAATGGTGCATTGATCCGACATAGTATAAATGATCGTGTATTACTTACAGGTTTAAAAGCTTGTAACTTGGCTTATTTGCAAGTGAATCGTCAGCAAGTAGATACATGGTCTTCAGCAAACCGGCACGAGTTGCCGATTGCCTTACATCTTACTTTAAAGTTAAAGAGTCAAGGTGATATCAGCTGGTTATTTATTATTCCTGCGGGACTATATGGACATTAAATCACGTGGCAGTGCACTGATTTCAGCATTGTTGATTATGGCATTAATTACTATTTTAGTCACAGCAATGGTCGGACGTGTGCGTATGGATCTAGCTCAAACACAACGTGGTTTAGAATATGAACAAATGCGCTTGAGTGCACCAGCTGTAACCTTTTGGGCCATGAAGGTACTGCAAGATCAAAATCATATCTGGATCAGTCAACTACCGGATGGAAGAATCGCTAGTTTCCCAAAAAAATTGCAGAAACCACAGAGAGGCGTGACTCTTACAGGTGAGATTTATGATTTACAAGCAAATTTTAATTTAAATAATTTACTCGATAACACCTATCAAGCGTTATTTTATGAGTTAATTAATAATGTGATCGGTGATCAGACGCATGCTGCGTCAATCTTGCTCGCTACTTCTGAGTGGATTCGGCCAGGATTAAAGCATGTTAGTGCTGAGACGATTATTCATGGCCCCATGCAAGATGTATCAGAGTTTAGGTTGGTTCCTGGTGTAGATGCAACGGATTATAATGCATTAATTCCTTGGATTACGGTTCTGCCTGCGATCACACCAATTAATTTAAATACGGCGCAATTACCGGTTTTGCGCGCTTTAGCTGGTGGTTTAAGTCTAAAGGAAGCAAAAGAAATCCAAGCAGTGCGGGGAACCACTGGGATCAAGAATATTATGATGATTAATGAACTTCTAAGCCGATTACATATTCCCGCCGAAAAAGTAGACATCAAAAGTAATTTCTTTTTAGTAGTAGGGCATAGCTCCGGGGCGACACTGGTCAGGACAACACACACTATCTTGCAAAGATATACAAATCCTGTAGGTCAATCAGTGGTGCGTCAGTTGATGGTTGCTGATGTATAGCACATCAATCATACAGTTTAGACAAAAGTACTTTTGCTTTTGTCTGGAAAATTAGGGTAAATTATCATGCTGTCTATTTTTTTCATGTACCTAGTTTTGGGGGCTTTAGCCGGTTTATTATCTGGTTTATTAGGTATTGGCGGGGGTATTATTGTTGTTCCTGGCTTGTTATATATTTTTAGTCAACGTAATGACGTGCCTGTTGAAATTATGATGCATTTAGTTGCTGGAACTTCTCTGACAATTGTAATATTAACGTGCGCATCTTCAGCAGCGGCTTTTTGGCGTAAAAATTTAATTTCATGGCCACTATTTTATCGATTTATGCCTGGACTTTTTGCGGGTGTGATCTCTGGATCAACTATCGCTCAACACCTGTCTAGTAATCATTTACGCTGGCTATTTGCTTTATTTTTAGTCTTGGTAGCGGTACAGATAATATTATTTGCCAGGTCTGAATCTAAACCAAGAACATTATCAGGTTTTAATTACTGGGTATTAATTCCATCATCTATTGTTACCGGGATTTTATCAGCACTTTTTGGTGTTGGCGGTGGATTAATTATGGTACCGGTGTTTTTATACATGGGTTGTGAAATGTTAGTTGCATCAGGGACTTCAGCATTATCTGGATTGCCGACGGCAATTGTAGGATCCATCAGCTTAAGTATTACTGGGATGTTATCTACACACTCGGTAAAATTGCCATTCGGCACCACAGGTTATGTTTTTTGGCCAGCAGTGATTATGGTTGGTTTGAGCAGCATGCTATTCGCTCCACTTGGTACCAGGTTAGCTGTTTCTTGCAAAGCGAGTACTTTAAGGTCAGTTTTTGGCCTTTTGTTATTAATTACTGCTTGGAAGATGTTTTGAGATACAGCAAATCAGATATGTTTTGTGTTCCTCAGCATAAAGTTTGTCCTTACTGCAGCGTTTACTGAGCTAAGTGCTTCTATGAGTCACGTACCAGCCATTTTAATCTCGATCAGATAATCTTTTTATGCTTTAGATATATTGTTAATTACATAGTTTAAAAAAAAAATCATAAGATGTATTGCGTCCCACGTTGAACAAGTGGTAACCTAACTAGGAAGGATTAGAACGTGATGTAGCTTTAATATATGTATCTTTATCGTTGTACTCAACATGAGTTCATTAAGGAGCACATTATGCCACAAAACGAGTCAGACGTGATTATTTTAAAGCCAACGTCTGCTTTTTTAACTTTTCTAGGCGCACAATTTCCTGATCTTGAAGTGCCTGACAAAGCTGCAGTTCATCGCGACACCACCGCATATACTTTGAAAAAACAAGACACTGATCTGCTGATGCTAGATGAAATTGAAAGACATTTTCCGCAAATGTTCAGGCATGAAGTACGCAGAATTTTAGGTGATAATATACCACATGATCTTGACGTCAGCTTTTTAGACTTCTTATGCTGCTTTAAATTCGAACTACATTCTCAGGTGGTTTTAATGGAATCCGAGGTTGATCTTGGTCAGCATGTTCTATGTGTGAAGCCGCGTTCATTATTGCTGAACAGAATGAAGACTTATGCTTCAGACAGTAGTGAGCTGACTGCGGTTCTTGAGAAAATAAATTTAAATCAATTAACCGATAATGCAACGGTGGTAATTAAAAATTTCTCTAAATGGCCGGATGTACAGCCGTTTGTAAATCATTATTACCGAGCATTATTTAAAGCTGAAATGTTTAGGTTGAGCGATTATACTGAACAATGGCCTGATGTAGATTCTTGTCAGGAATTTAATCGGTATTTTTCTGTGGAATTACACACGCAGCTGGTGCATTTACATTAAAAAATTGCGTTAAATTTGCAGTTGTTGATGATATAGGCATACAATCAACGTATTGAGTAAGGAATTAATCGGGGTCGTCATGCAAACTTCTGCTTTGAGTATTGGTGTTTTTGATAGTGGAATGGGTGGATTGACAGTTCTTCGAGCTCTAAGGGATGTTTTGCCACTGGAGTCGTTTATTTATTTGGGCGATACTGCGCGCTTGCCATACGGAACCAAAAGCAAGCAAACTGTGCAGCATTATGCCATACAGATGGCGCAAATACTCATTAAGCGTCGTATCAAGGCATTAGTAGTTGCATGCAACACCGCCACAACCGCCGCATTAACAGTATTACAGGATATGTTACCGGATATCCCAGTTCTAGGCGTAGTTTTACCTGGAGCAGCTGCTGCTGTAGCAGCCACAAAAAATCAACACTTTGCTGTGCTCGCAACTGAAACAACCGTGGCCTCTCAAGCTTATCAGCGTGAAATTAAAACACATTTGCCAAATGCAATAATTCATGCGCGCGCATGCAGTGTGTTGGTGGGGTTGGCTGAAGAAGGCATGGTAGCGAATCAAGTGGCACGTGAAGCTTTACTGCATTACTTATCGGGTATTACCATAGAAGATACAGTATTACTTGGATGCACCCATTTTCCGGTATTTAAGCCGCTGATCCAGGAGTTACTGGCTGATAGTGTAAATATTATCGATACATCACATGCCACAGCATTGTCACTTTATGCTAGCTTGGTAGCGAATGGTTTGTTATATGAACAAAGTAATCCCAGCGTGAAATATTTGGTTACCGACAGCGTAGAGAGATTTCAATCCGTAGGCGAAATTTTCTTAGGCGCACCATTATCCATGGATTCGATTGAGTGGGTTGAGATTGATCAAAAAAAAATTCCTAGTGTCGGGGCTTGTTAAAACGCTCCATTACTTTTGTCATCCAGCGCCGACTGCCAGGTTTATATCAATCCAATCTGGAAGTTTTATCTTCAGATCTGGGTTCAGTATATAATACCCACGAGTTTGGCGTTTAAATAGTTTGCGGTTGGACTGATATAAACTGCCAACGGCATTTCGACTTAAAAGACTGCTTAAATACATTTGTTTCTTTCTAAATTCTGGCCAGATATGCACTGGAAGTTTTTTGACTAAGACAAATAATTGTTTAGCCGTAAAGCCAACTTTACCGCTGCTTGTATGTGTTTTTTCTAACATTTGATTATAAAAAGTCATGATTACATTTATGAGCAGATACTCAGCGCAATTTGAGTGAAGCTTCACCAGATGGTCGTCTACTCTGAGAGAGATGCTAGTGCAGCTTAGCTGTGAATAAACTGATCCTAAAATTTTTATTGATTCTTTTTCAGCTTTAATTGCTTGATATACTGCAATTTGCAGTGCGTTTCTGGCAATACTGTCTTGCGCACTTAACTCCGGCGATCTATTTAAGAGATCATGAGTTAACTGCATATTGCCCGCATAAATCGCACTCATGAGCGGCGTGAAATTTATGGCGTTACGATGATCCAAACCATACATCTGAATTTCTTTATTGACGATCCGGTTGTTTTTGAGTGAATATTTTTGGAAATATTTATCATACATAATTGTTTGAGATTTTTTTACATGTTTGGCGGCTTTGAAATTCATATTCTGTAGTTCAACAATTGAATGGTCGTCACCATAGATCATAGCCGCCTCTAAAAACAACATGGTTTCTTTTTTTGTCGCATTTTTCTGGGTTAGAACAATATTTTTAAATCGTGCATATGATCCAGCATCCATCACTTGCCATGGTGGGGTTTGTTGTTTGAGAATATTTTGATTAATCGCTGCTGCTTGTTCAGATTTTCCTTGCTGCTTTAAACGACTGGCTTCTTGCTGCCATTCGTCCATAGAAGATTCAGCAACTTCTATGGTTAACGAGTGATTTATTTCATTAATATCTAGCAGGGAGATTAATGGGTGTGATGGATCTTTTTCTAAAAGATATACACTGGTGATCGCTCGGGTGATGGCAACGTACAACGAGTTTATATAAAACTTATATAACTCAATCGATTTATCGGATTTGTTTTTTGCACGTCCGTATTTAAACTCTTGGGTTAATGCTTCACGGTCTAAACCTTCAGCAATTTCCAGGAATTTCTGTTCATTCCCCATGAAGTTGTAGAGAATTATGTGCTCATATTCTAGGCCTTTGGCTTCTTGTACTGAGAATACTAAAGGCGTCTCGAATAGTTCCCGTGCTTCTTCTTTTTGTTTGTCTGTAAATACGATCACTGCAACATTAACTGAACGGCAAATTTTTGTATTTAAGGCGCAGATTGCTTCTGTGGTTGATTTTAAGCAAGCTACATCACCGGTGTGCGTTGTTTGACTTTCAATTAAATAATGGCTTTCTTTATCAATCGATCCAAAGCGTGCATTTTTGAGTTTTAACACTCTATTGGCCAATTCTGTAACTTCCAGGGTGTTACGGTAATTGCGTGTTAGGATCTGCGTTATATCAGCGGTAACTAGTGCATCAGAGGTATAAAATAGTTGCTTGAGACTTGACCAGGAAAAGAAGTTTGGATGTACAATTTGATTGGCATCACCACACATAAAGAATTGCTGAGGTGATCGGAGTAAACTGAAAATTAATGATAATTGACTGTTTGTTAAATCTTGAACCTCATCGATGATAACAGCATCATACCTAGGTGTGGCATGCTGGATGTAATGGTAAGATAAAATATTTGTATCAAAATAGTTACCTTCATCTAAAAATTTCAAATAGCTTTGAAACAAACGATACACTTCAGCTCGTTCTAACTCAGAATATATGGATTTTTTAATGCCCAAGTTAAGATAGTTAGCTCGGCTAAGATACGGCGCCAGCGGCTCACTACCCGATAAAACTCCTCTGAATTCCTCATAGAGTTTTCTGCCATCACCTAACCCCGGCGGCCTGTGTTGCCGCTGATGCCAGTGCAAAAAAGCTTCAATAGAAATTTCCTTGCCTGGCGGAATAGCTATGGTCTCGATTAACTCCTCAAAACTCAGGAAGTCAACGGCTTGGCTATCGTTTTGGTAATTTTGTGCATAGTAAATTTGGCGTGCATTTTTGGTTAAGTAGGGCGATAGAGTGACATATAATACATCCCCAACCATGGTTTTAATTTTTTCTAAAGTTAACGAAGTTTTACCACTGCCAGCTGAACCGATTAAAATCAGCGGTAATCCGTAATGGAATACACGCTCTTGCATGTCATCAAACACCATAAATCGATTTAAGTAATGCACTTTTTGGTTGCCATCACCTAAGAACCTTAGATTATCATCTGTATGCGGTACCAGATCATCAGCGTGCTGTACGTGTACTTCATTAATCTCTGCCCCGCGTAGAAATCTAGATTTTTCATAGGCATGGTTGCGTATTATTTCTAAAATCAGCAAATAAGTTTTGTTTTGGTAACGGATCGGCTTAAATAATAGTCGATTGGTATAATCTAACTTTGCACGATAATAACCTTTGGTGGCTAGTTTTTTTACATCCGCCGATTTAAAGTCGCCAGCCTGTAGATATGCACAGATTTTTTTGAACTTTTGTTCTAGCCCCGTAGTA
>CANNIJ010000030.1 GCA_947505025.1 Legionellaceae bacterium
CAAATAAATTAAAGTTTTGTTTTAACCCGGTGCTAATCCAAGTATCAACTGTATTTGGTTCTGGTTGGATCAGAGGAATTTCATCATGCGCTAGGCTGGCTACTTGATCGTATAAATGATTGGTTATTTGACTTAATAGTTCATTTTTATTAATCAAATCATTTTGGGCGGCTATTACCTCGGCACATGATTGATCATACGCTGCCTGAGATTCATATACCGCCGTAATGGCATCGACACCAACCTTAAAACGTTGGGTTGCTTGATTTAGTTGACGCATATTTGCACGTTTTTTTGCCTGGGCATATCGCAGTGTATCTTTTGCAAATAATACATATAAATACGTGCTCGTAGTACGCATCATCAATTCTTGGGCTGCGTTATTAAAGCTCGCAAGAGATGCTTTTACACTGGCTTTGGCTTGTTGTACTTTAGACCAGGCTTCATAATTGAAAATCGCTTGTGACGCGTTAATTTTCCAGACATTAGCATTGTATGTTTGGTTAACGGTAAATATTGTGGTATCAACTATTTGTTGCGTACGACCAGCTACCGCAGCTAGGGTTAATTGTGGCAGTAATGCGGCCCAAGCTTGAGGTAACACTTCGCTTTGACTCATGAATGTACTGTATGCGATTTTAAAGTCTGGATCATTATCAACTGCTTGATGATAAACATCCATTAAATCGGCCGCTATTACATCAAAATGTGCGCTACACATCACGACAAACAACAGCGTGCGCAGTAGATTTTTTTTCATTCTATTTATCCTAAAAAACAAACACAGGCTTGCTAGCTGTATCGATAAGTAATGCAGTTTGTGTTTCAAATAATTGCCTGATATGCCATTGATTTTGATGATCAAGGGTGTGCAGCGTTGCTTTGACTATAGGTCCTTCCTCGATCAAAGCTAGCAGCTGGCCTCCACATAAAACTTGTAACAATGCTGTGTCAGGTAATTCACGTAATGCGCCAGTGTAGACTATCACGTTATATGGTTCTTGTTGGAACCAGCCATTTATTGCATTATTCGTGATTAAGGAGACATTATTGACTTTATGTTGTGATAGTTTATCTGCTGCATAATCCGTAAACGACTTAAAATAATCTACGCTGTACACATGTTTACACATATAGCTGAGCATTGCAGTAAAAAAACCTGTTCCAGTGCCAATTTCTAATACGACTTCATTGCCACGCAAATCTAGAGCTTTAAGCATTAAAGCTTCTTCCAGAGGAGTTAACATGTGTTGCATGTGATCTAATGGGATCCGCATATCTGAGTAGGCAAAGTTCTTGTATACTTCTGGTACAAATTCTGCACGTGGAAAGCGTTCATATAAGTACAGTAATGGCTCATACGTGACCCCTCCAGTACGTAATTGTTGTGAAATCATATTATGGCGGGCTGTGACATTTTGCATATAAGGATCCATTAAGAAAAAAGATTCCAGTGATTTTAACAAGAACTCACAATTTTCATAGTGCTACGCAACAGTATTTGTTATAATCGCGACATTTTATTTGCCTAAGCGGTGGATTGTATGGCGCAATTTATTTTTACGATGGATCAAGTGAGCAAACACGTTGATAATCAACGTGTTATTTTAAAGGACATTTCCTTGAGTTTTTACCCTGGTGCCAAAATTGGCGTATTAGGATTAAATGGATCCGGGAAATCAACTTTACTCCGGATCATGGCTGGAGTTGATACTCAATTTGAAGGACAAGCTCGAGCTCAGCCGGGAATAAAAATTGGTTATTTAGCACAAGAACCTGAAGTTGATCTGAGTAAAACCGTACGTGAAGTTATTTTGGAAGGCGTAGCAGATATGCGCGCGCATCTGGCTGAATTTGATCGTATCAGTCAGTGTTTTGCTCTGCCCATGAGCGATGATGAAATGAATACGCTGTTAGAGCAGCAGGGTGAGTTACAGCAATTGATTGAAGCAGGTGATGGTTGGGATCTGGATCGTCAGTTAGAAGTTGCGGCAGATGCATTACGGTTGCCGGAGTGGGACACGAATGTTGCACAGTTGTCTGGAGGAGAGCGCAGGCGATTGGCTTTATGTAGATTGCTACTTTCTCATCCAGATATGCTGTTATTAGACGAGCCAACCAACCATTTAGATGCAGAAAGTGTGGCATGGCTGGAACGTTATCTTGAGGAGTTTTCAGGTACGGTAGTTGCTATTACACATGATAGATATTTTCTTGAACAAGCTGCAGAGTGGATTTTAGAATTAGATCGGGGTGAAGGGATACCTTACAAAGGCAATTATACTGCATGGCTGGAACAAAAGAGTGAGCGTTTAGCCCGAGAACAAAAACAAGAGGATTCACATCAGCGTTCAATTAAAGCTGAACTAGAATGGGTGCGTACTTCACCTAAAGGTCGGCATGCAAAAAATAAAGCACGTTTAGCGCGTTTTGAAGAAATGAATGCTAAGGAATTTCAAAAACGTAACGAAACCAATGAATTATATATCCCCCCTGGTGCTCGTTTGGGCGATTTGGTTTTGGAAGGTCACCATTTGAGTAAAGTGTTTGGTGATCGTATTTTGTTTGAGGATTTAAATTTTGTGTTGCCTAAAGGCGGAATTTTAGGCATTATTGGCCCGAATGGTGCTGGCAAGTCAACATTTTTGAAAATGTTAACGGGGCATGTATTACCCGATACTGGTGAACTGCGGCAGGGCGATACCGTTGATATGGCATACGTAGATCAAATGCGCGATGAAATTGATCTTAACAAAACTGTTTGGGAAGAAATTTCTGGCGGACATGACATCATGCAAGTCGGTGCTTTTCAGATGCCGTCACGTGCGTATGTAGGACGATTTAATTTTAAAGGCGCAGATCAACAGAAAAAGATGTCGCAATTGTCTGGTGGTGAGCGCAATCGGGTGCATTTAGCCAAAGTCCTGAAGCGTGGCGCTAATGTATTATTGTTAGATGAACCGAGTAATGATTTAGATGTAGAAACACTGCGAGCATTAGAAGATGCGTTGTTAGCGTATCCTGGGTGCGCGGTTGTGGTATCACATGATCGTTGGTTTTTAGATCGTGTGTGCACGCATTTCATGGCTTTTGAGGGGGATGCTAAGGTGGTGTTTATCGCCGGCAATTATCATGACTATGAAGCTGACAGAGTGCGTCGTTTGGGTGCTGAAGCCAGCAGACCATCGCGCCTAAAATATCGTCGTTTACAGGCATAGAAGAGGGGTGTTTTTGATGTTGAAAAAATTATGGCTGTGTGTTGGTGTATGCCTGGCTTTGTCTGGTTGTATTGAGGATGATCCTTCAACATATATTACCGATGACGCCGGACATGTGCATCATACAATGCACTATTTATTAGATAAACGCGGGCGATCATATTTCCCCATGCATATTCCTGCTAGCAGAGAGCGGCAGTTTATTTTTGATCCTAAAGTTTCGGCATGGGCGGCTTATGCTACCGATGGACACAGAGTCATGACTGGCAGTGCTTCTGGCGGCAAAGACTTTTGTGAAGATGTTGGTCAGCCATGCCGTACAGTGACAGGTACTTTCCACGTGTATAAAAAGCGTGGCGCAGCGTGTACTTCAGGTGAATATCCAGTAGAAACAGAAGGCGGTGCAAAGATGCCTTTCTGTATGTATTTCTTCCAAGGCTTTACAATTCATGCGGCATATGAAGTGCCTACATACAACGCTAGTCACGGCTGCGTGCGTGTATTGCCCAGTGCTGCAAAATGGTTAAATGAACAATTCATCAACGTGGGAACACGGGTGACTGTTTTGTCATACGAGGATGAGAACGGAGATGGAGATTGGTTACAGCAGCAGAAATAATACTTGTCGCCAACTAGAGTTAACTCTGCGTGGCGTGCTTTTGGCCGTAGTTTTGACTGTATTATTAGCTATGTCCAATGCATTCCTTGCGCTAAAGCTTGGCATATTAACTTCAGCTTCGATTCCTGCAGCCATGCTTTCGATGAGTATTTTGCGCTGGTTTAATGGCTCAACAGTTCTAGAAAACAATGCGGTGCAAACGGCAGCTTCTGCGGGAGAAGCTGTGGCTGGAGGCATAGTTTATACTATCCCGGCTTTGATTGTGATTGGATATTGGCATCATTTTGATTATGTGACCAATGTTATGATTGCTTTATTTGGTGGTGTGCTGGGGGTATTGTTTTCAATTCCATTACGTAAATATTTGGTGCATGATCGCACGCTAGCATTTCCTGAAGGACAAGCAATTGCGCATGTATTGCAATCTTCATCGGGTAATGTTGGTGTAAAAGACATAATCTATGGTGGTGGTTTTGGCGCATTATTCGAGCTGTTGCAGTCAGGCTTTGGGATTTTAGCCGGCAGCATCAGTCAAGTGTTTGTAATCAAGCGTACATTATTTGTGCTTTGTATGGGTTTTTCAAGCACCATGTTGAGCGCAGGATATTTAATGGGTTTTGATTTGGCTGTAAGTGTTTGCTTGGGGGCAGTGATTGCTTGGGGGATAGCCTTACCAATAGCCAGTCATGTTTTTCCATGGATCTCTGCAGATCCAGCACCGGCAATGATGGGTTTATGGACCAGCGAGCTACGGTATCTGGGTATTGGTGCCATGCTATTTGCCGGACTGTGGACGTTAGTTAGACTGGCAAAACCTATGGCTTTAAGGATTTTTGGATTAGCTACATGCAGAGCAATACCCAGAGATAAAACCCGGCAGAGATTACGTACAGAACAAGATCTGCCTGTCAGCATGATCATCAGCAGTTTAGTTTTAATTACTCTGGCTTTATTTTACTTTTTCAGTCACATGTTGCCATTTGATCTGTTTGGTATGAATCAGAATATGGCTCGATGGATGATTTTAGCGTCAGTGACTTATGTGTTAGTGATTGGCTTTTTTTTCTCTGTGATCACATCATACTTTTCTGGCATGGTAGGAGTTACTGCCAGTCCAGGTAGTGCTGTAGTGATCGCAGGCATTTTATTTGCAGCTTGGATTATGATGACGGTATTATCGTCGATTTTGCCATTACCTTTGAATGCAATGCAATTATCAGCTGCAGAAGCCATGGTAATGATTATGGGCGCAATTGTTACGGGAATTGCGGCAATAGCCAATGACAATACTCAAGATCTAAAGGTTGGGCAGTTATTAGGCGCAACGCCGTGGAAACAGCAGCTGATGTTACTCCTGGGGGTGGTAGTAGCTTCCTTGGTTATCCCACCGGTTATGCAGTTGTTATTTGAGGTTTATGGCATTGCAGGTGTTATGCCGCATGCGGGCATGGATCCAGCCCAATCCTTGCCCGCGCCTACGGCTGCTATGTTTGCAGCAATTACTCTGGCAGTTTTCCAGCACAACCTGCCTTTTGGCATGATGTTATTGGGTGCTGTTTGCATGTTAGCAATTATGCTGTTGTTACATTTGATGAAATTATCGCGATTTTTTAAGTTATCTATGCTTGGAGTAGGTATGGGTATGTATTTGCCGCTAACGACTACATTACCGTTGTTTGCTGGTGGATTGATGGCCAGGTTTATTCAGCGCCGAACTGATCCTAAGCACCATCATATTGGTACGAGAATTGCCTGCGGCATGTTGGCTGGTGCAAGTCTATCAGCAGTTTTTTTAGCAGTTCCGGCAGGAATATTACATAAAGCCGATCCATTACGTCTGGTCGGATCTTCCTTTACACCCTACAGCGTGCTGTTGAGTATATTAGCTCTTGCTGGCTTATGGCTCTGGATGCGCCAACGGGTTCTACAGGGATGAAATTTTCCTAGGCCCTGACAAACTGACTTTTACAATAAGTTTCACGTACATAAGGTAAAATCATCAGTGCAATCAACATGCCTGCTGGTAAAAAAGATAATGCAATATGGTATGCGCTCATAGGATAAAAACGTACATGATGTTTGTATTGTCCTTGCCAGCAAAGATCTAAGATGTAGCCAATTGCTGGTTCAGCAAATGCAGCTCCAATCATGTTAATCATATTCATAAAGCTTAAGCCTGTGGCCACGTAACGCGTGTTGCATAATTCTTTGGCTAACGCAAATGCGGGTAAAAATCCTGCAGATAAAATCCCAAAAGCTAACAGTAGCATTTGCATAATTGTAGTGTTGGTAATTGGCACATATAAAAATAGCAGGCTGGTGATCAAGGAACCGATGGCTGCTATATATAGCGCAGGTTTACGGCGCCCAATCTTGTTTGAAAATATTCCCCAAAGAGGACTTGCGATAGCCCAACCTAACAGCATGATTATACTATAATTAGCCGCGCTGGTTTTGCTGAGGTGCATTTTAAACATAAAAAATGGTACACCCCATAAGCCGCAGAGCACCGGAGTTGCCATATACATTAATCCGCCATAACAAGCGACTAGCCATAATTGTTTATTCTGAATGACTTCAAGTACGCTGCTCCACAAAGATTCTTTGGTAGTGGATGCGCTGGTATCATGATCGATTTTCTCATGTGGGGCATCGGTTGCGACAGCATAGATGAGTCCAGCAATGACTAATCCAATACAACCAAGAATCATCATACTTTGACGCCAGCCACAATGATCGATCAACAATGCCAGAGGTGTTTGGCCAAAGATAGCGCCCAAGGTTCCTATCGTAACCATAAGTCCGGTCAGGAAAGCAAAACGGTCTGCTGCAAACCAGCTGGAGGCTAATTTCATGGCACCAACTGCAGCAAATGCACTACCAAAACCAATCATTAGACGTGCACAACAGGCCATACCTAAATGATGCGTCATCCCAAAAGCCATGGTACTGAGTGCGCAAATTGTCGTGGCAATTGTTAATAACCGTCGCGGACCAAAATGATCCATTAATACACCACCAGGAATTTGCATAATTGCATACGAGTAAAAATAAATACCAACTAAGACACCAAGTGCATGACTAGTGATAGAAAAGTCATGCATTAATTCAGTGCTCATGACGTTAGGTGACACTTGTAATAGAAATTCATAAAAGTAAAAAAGGCACCCCAAGCCCCATACCACCCAGGATTTTAAGGAATGAGTTATTTTTCTTGATTTATGCTCAGAATGTTCATACGTCATCTTGTTGTGGTCCTTGCTTTAAAAACTGCCTATTTAAGTTATTTTTTGCTTAACTATATATCATATGATACTTGCGAGTAAAGGATTCATTATTTACTAGGCACGGCTGCCGCATTAAAATTTGTTGATTGTCATTGAACTTGCTAAGATGGATTGTTGGAATAACACATCACAAGGATTGGGATGTTGAAACGTACTGGGTTGCAGCGCAAGACTGTTGTGGGTCTGTTATTGGTACTGGCTACCGCCGGCTTAATAATAAATCACTACAGCAGCGCCAATAACGCCGTCGTTGTTCCTTTATTGCACATTAATGGTCATCTTGAAATCCCTGTGGGCTCTCCCCTAAGGTCCATTATTCATTCACAGCCAGTATTGTTAGAAAATATATCTATCCCTTTGAGCGTGCCCGCGAATGTTCAAGTATTACCGTCTAAAGTTTTAGAGTTAATTCCACCTGCAGCCGGTCGGATCACGCAAATAAATTATTCTTTAGGTGATTTTATCAAACGCGGCGATGTACTTTATACCATGGAATCGCCGGATATCAGGCTGGCAATTAGTGAGTTAAATCAGGCTCATGCGGCATATGAATCAGCTAAGGAAAGCTTGCTACGGCAACAAAAAATGATCCAGGCTAATTTGGGTGCATTAATGGACTTGCAGCAAGCAAAGATGACTTATGATCAAGCTTTAAGTGAGCTTGATCGATCTAGTGCGCGTCTATCTATATTTAAAGTAGAGCCAAAAGATTTGAGCAACGATGGACTGTTACATGTGCGCTCAGCTTTGTCTGGACAGGTTCAGGCGATTAATGTCGCACCCGGATCTTTTTGGAATGATCTGACCAGTTCATTGATGACAGTCGTTGATATATCTGAAGTTTATATAGTTGCGCATGTACAAGAGCGAGATATAAATGCAGTTTATGTTGGGCAAAATGTAGATCTAAAATTTGCAGATAATAAAAAAAACATGCGCACCAAGGTAACTTATATCCAACCAATTCTTAGTGCTGACACACGCACTTTAGATGTAGCTATGTTAGTTAAAAATGCAGATTTGTCTTTGAAACCGAATACTTTTGTGACGGCTTATTTTTTACGTAAACCCAAGCAACGTATTGTCTTACCATTAACCGCAGTGATTCAGCGCGGATTTGATTCGGTTGTGTTTGTAGAGATTTCACCGTGGATTTTTGATGTGCGCAGAGTTGTGACCGGATTATATACTGAACAAGGAGTCGAGGTACTTGCAGGTTTGACGCTCCAGGATCATGTGGTATTGACCGGGGGGATCTTGTTGAATGATTGACTCCTGGGTCCGTTTGTGTTTTCAGCGTCGTGGCATTGTTTTGTTGATCTTTGTGTTGATGGCATTATACGGAATCTATTGTTGGCAACAATTACCGTTAGAAGCCTATCCAGACATTGCCCCAGTAACCTCCCAAGTTATTACTCAAGTTAATGGTTTGGCCGCAGAAGAGGTTGAGCAACAGATAACTATACCATTAGAGCGAAAGTTAATAAGTACTCCAGGTATGAGTATGATTCGTTCACGGAGTACATTTGGATTATCTTTAATTACTATGGTTTTTGATGACAATATTGAAGATTATTGGTCCAGAGAAAGAATCCACGACACTATCGATAGTATTAGCTTGCCATACAATGCAGTTCCAGTCTTAGACCCATTGACCTCGGCGGTAGGGGAGATTTATAGATACACTATGAATTCAGATACTTATACCTTACGTGAGTTGTCCGAGCTACAGTTGTGGATGGTTATTCCGCGTTTGCAAAAAGTTAAAAATGTGGTTGATATTGCGAATTTTGGCGGCTTGACCACACCCTCAGTTTACCCGTGGATTTGCCGGTTAGATTGCCGGCTAGATTAGTTGAGCAACGTCCGGATGTGCGTGCAGCGCAAGCATTATTGCATGCTGCGAGCGCGCAAGTTGGTGTTGCAACTATCAATCGACTGCCAAATGTTACATTGATTGCTAACGGTGGTTATGCGCCTGTGAGTTTCAATAAAAAAAGCGTACCAGCTATTTTACCTATATTGCCTGCTGGGTCATCATTTTTTTGGGATATTGGGGCAAGTATAACGGGTACTTTATTTGATGCTGGTGCATTATTACACTCGCAGCGAGCAGCTATGGCAGCTTATGTGGGTGCAGAGGCGCAGTATCAACGTGTGGTCCTGGATGCGGTCCAGCAAGTAGCGGACACTTTAAGTGTTATTTCTTTAGATGCGGTGGCGTTGAAAATTGCTTTAGATGAGCGTGCTGCAGCTGAACGTGTTTGGAATATAACCAAGCAAAAATGGGCCTTGGGTGGATTAAGTTCATTGAATGTTTTAGTTGCAGAACAAAACTATCAACAAGCATGTTTACATGTTATTCAGCAACAAGCCAATCGGTTTACAGATACCGTATCCTTATTTCAGGCGCTAGGGGGCGGTACAAAAATGGGTTATAATCGATGATTTTTAGGATTGTTAAAATATGCATGAATTATTAAAGTCACTACCAGGTGGGGTGCATCCACGTGTGACGCAGGGTCTGGCCGGCAATCTTGAGGTGGAGTGGAATTTTCCTTTGCAGGCACGCAAAAACTGTCTGGCCTTGATTGGACATCCGCACTCATTACAAGGCGGCACCATGCAAAACAAGGTTGTGACCACATTAGTCAGGCTTTTTTCTGATTTTAATGTTCCCAGTGTGCGGTTTAATTTTCGCGGCGTTGGCCAGTCTGCGGGCACATACGATGCGGGAGTTGGCGAAAGTGATGATATGTTATTATTGGCCAATGCCTGGCTTAAAGCACACCCAGATAGTACACTTTTTTTTGCGGGTTTTTCTTTTGGTTCATATGTAGCATATCGTGCAGCCGCACAAATCAAGCATGGATTACTTTTAACTGTGGCACCATCGGTACAGCATTATTCATACCAAGAGTTCCAGAGCATGCCATCCCCATGGATTATTGCACATGGTGAACTCGATGAAGTTGTGCCGGTATCGGCAGTAGTGGAAATGGTTGAATCGTGTGCGCCGAATATACTTTTGGAGCTTTTTGCCAACACTGGACATTTTTTTCATGGCCAGCTGATAGCTCTTAAAGCTCGCTTGGCACATTCTTTAAGTGAGCAGGGTATACTTTAATGGATTTGATGGATCAGTATGTTGCGTCGATTCAGCGTGGAGACATCACGGATGATCAGCAGCAGCGCGCTATAATTCCGGTATTACAAGCCACGGCAGACTCATTAAGGATTGTGCGGCCATGGTATTTGTTCACTGGGCGAAAACCGGCCGTCACTGGTGTATATATTTGTGGCCCGGTTGGAGCCGGTAAAACCTATTTAATGGATCTATTGTATAGTTGTGTTGAGATCAAAAAGAAAAAACGCTTTCACTGGCATCAATTCATGCAATATATCGATGCTCAGCTAAGATTACGCCAAGGGCAACGCGATCCGGTTAAAAGTATTGCTCAAAAAATCTCAAAAAATGTAAAGTTGTTATGTTTAGACGAATTTTTGGTGAATGATGTTGCAGATGCGAGTATTTTAGCTTTGCTGTTACAAACTTTATTTGCCCGTGGGGTGGTGTTAGTGATCACATCTAACACTCAAATAGACGGATTATATGCACATGGGATCCATCGAGATCAGTTTTTACCTGCAATAGCTTTATTAAAGCAGCATTGTACTGCCGTATGGTTAAATGATGGTCATGATTATCGACTTGGCCGGGCATCGATTCACCAGAAATATTTATATCCATTAAACTCATCTGTGCAAGCGTCATTGGTGCAGGAGTTTTTCAAGCTGACACAGCAACAGCAAGCGGCATTTGAGGTTTGTGTGCAAAAAAGATTAATTACGTGTATGGCAGCCAGCAATAATGTAATTTGGTTTTCATTTCAAGTTTTATGTAATATTCCTCGTTGCACCAGAGATTACTTGGAGATTGCCGATCGTTATCGTACAGTTTTTTTAAGTGGTGTGCCAAAATTATCTGCAGACGATACATTACATTTGGTTTTGTTGATGCATTTAGTTGATGTATTTTACGATCGAGGTATTGAGTTGATTATTTCAGCGGAAGTTCCATTGGAGAGTTTATATGTAGCTGGTCCAATGCTAGATACTTTTCAGCGCACATTAAGTCGATTACAAGAGATGCAAGCAGATGACTTTTTAAAACGTCGGCTAGCATGGACGGAGCACGGCATATGAACTTAAGTGCTTACCTACGTTTGATGCGACTAGATAAGCCAGTCGGAATTTGGTTGTTATGGGCACCAACAGCCTGGGCCTTGTGGTTATCATCCGCAGGCAGTCCAAAATTGTCGTTAATTATATATTTTTTTGCGGGCACCGTGCTCATGCGATCGTCGGGTTGCGTGGTCAATGATATTGCTGATCGTGGTGTGGATAAATATGTTCAACGCACCAAGTTACGCCCATTAACTTGCGGCGAAATTACTTTAACTGGGGCTCTGGGTTGTTTATTCGGACTACTATTCATGTCTGCGTGGATATTAGTTCAATTACCTCGCGGATGTATATTCTATGCGCTCCTGGCCGGGCTGCTCATGGTCATCTATCCACTGACAAAAAGGTTCTTTAAAGCACCACAATTAGTTTTGGGACTGGCTTTTTCTGTGAGCATACCCATGGCTTATACTGCGGTTGGTCATGCGTTAGATGGTCCTGTGTGGTGGTTGTGTGGCTTGAATATCACGTGGATACTAATTTACGACACGGTGTATGCTTTAGTTGATAGAGATGATGATCTACAGTTAGGCTTGAATTCTACCGCGATTCTGATCCGCGGCCATGAGCAGGTTGTATTGCGTGTTTTAAGCGTTATCCTGCATGGTTTATGGTTGATAGTGGCTGTGATAGCGCATTTAAATTGGTGGTTTTATCTGATTTGGATCCTGGGTGCTATATACCTTGTACACCAGGACCGTTTATTAATTTATCCAAATAGCCACAAGTATTTTCAGGTATTTAAAAACAATGTCTGGTACGGGCTATTGATGTGGATTGGTTTAATGTAATTGAGGTTTTTTAATCTTGACGTTAAGGAAACACATGATATAATGCGGCTTAATAAACTGGAGAGATGGCCGAGTGGTCGAAGGCGCTCCCCTGCTAAGGGAGTATGGGAGAAATCTCATCGAGGGTTCGAATCCCTCTCTCTCCGCCATGTTTATGCGCCCGTAGCTCAGTTGGATAGAGTATTTGGCTACGAACCAAAGGGTCGGAGGTTCGAATCCTTCCGGGCGCACCAATTATCAAGTACTTACTTAAGTTTTTGAGTAGTCGAAAAAGTGGGTGTAGCAAAAATGCGCTCTTCTGCGCATCTGTAGGTAGTGTAACCCGCGCTGGATCCGGGTTATAATGCGACATCTAAATTAAAGTGTCGCATAAATCATGAGTCAAATCCCCCGGCCTTTGGACATAAAATCGCTTGAAGTTGTCTCGCAACGCATTGATACTCTAGAAAATATTGTCTTTGAAGTAAAGAGTAAAAATGACCATAGTACCTGCCACAAGTGAGGTAAACCTGCGACAAATCAGGGCAGGTTCATACCTCATTACAACGCTTTATTAGCCCGTTACACCATGATGTCCAGCGGTCGATATAGATTCAGAATCGAATTGGTTATTATTACTGTTTTTGATACAACCTGTTGAGCCAGTGGAGATAATTCATATTAAAACGTTGCCCAACTCATATAATGCTTTAATTAGATGAATTATGCTCCGGCGCCGCATCATATTTCCTGTATTTTACAAAGTAAATATGATGCTATTAGGTCTTCCTATGTGTATACGATGGTGTATTACATTCTGTTGGCCACTAGTGGATCATTTTAATTGGCCGCTCACATTAAGAGTCACATGGTGCGGTATCCAGTGGTGTCACGTCCGAGCAGCACATAGTGCCGCCGAACCCGTCCGGGCACACGTGCATCTGATTATAAGAATTGCATGTACAGGCGAGAGCTGTGGTTGTTATGGAGGTGCCGAGAAAAATAATTGTCGCGAATCGGCAAAGATAATTGACGTTTAACATTTTAACATCCTTTTGATTTTTTGTGAGCATTTTATTGTCTATATAGTTATATATAGAGCTAAAATCAATCGTTGTCAATCTTGCATCTAGGGCGCGGTGGGTACTATTATAGTGGGCGAAGAAATTCAGACAATTAAATTGCAAGGTTAAGATATAATTCTCTCTTCCAGTAAAGGAGATGAGAATGAGCGAGAAGCGTACAAAACACACTCCGGCGGAGAAGGCCAAAATTGCTTTGGAGGCCATTAAAGGCGAGCTAACATTGGCACTATTACCTGATATATTTGGTGACAAAAACAAACAGGAGACCACGGATCATGCCACGCAATTGGCCGGGTTGTACACAGCAAAACTCCTGGGTCAGGGCTTGCCCTTTGCCTGTTAGTAAATCTGCAACTTGATCATCAAAATAAATTAGTTTAGTGTGCAGTTATAAATTGAAAACTGTAGCAAGAACATATGTCCAGATCTTTAAGGATTTCATATGTGCTTGCCCGAGCATAACCAATAAATTTTTGTGATGTTGTTTGCATAATTTATTTTTCGTGGGGATTACCGGTTCATCTTTCTTGATTATCATATCTTGAGAAACGGTGGTTTGTTGAGACTGAATTTTTTGTAAATCTAATTAGACCGAATTAGACAGCATATGTCTAATTAGATTATAATCATCTAAATAAGTCTAATCATTAGGAATAATGACGGTGAAAACTGATTTTTGGCATTTTCCACGTACTGAATTAGCTCAACAAGTATTGGGCCTATTTGAAAATGGGCTTTCTAGTGCATTGGTATTTTTTGCGCCACGCCGTATGGGCAAAACGGAATTTCTTTTAAAAGACATTCAACCACTAGCAGGAAAGAAAGGTTTTGAAACACTTTATTTTAGTTTTTTAGACAGTGGCGCTACAAGCCAACTAAATTTTACAAATACACTCATACGGTTCGCTGACAAAACTGGTTTAGAGCGCACCTCAAAAAGCGCGTTAACTCGAATTCGAAAAATTGGCGCCGATGTTGCAGGTGTAGGTGGCGGGGTATTGGAGTTTGATTCATCAAAAGATAAGCCTTTAGATATACTTACTCTATTTACCTCATTGTCTAAACATGGAAAAATACTATTGCTTTTAGATGAAGTACAGGTACTTGCTCAACACGAAAGCAATCATTTATTTATTGCAGGATTACGTACGGCATTAGATATGCATAAAGACACAATTAAAGTAATCTTTACCGGCTCCTCACGTGAGGGATTGCGCCGAATGTTTTCACAAGCAAGTGCGCCATTTTTTCATTTCGGACAAAATTTACCGTTCCCTGAATTAACACGTCAATTCACTGATCACTTATCTTACGTGTATAAAAAAATCACAAAACAAAACCTAGATCCAGATTTATTATGGGATTCTTTTCAAGAAATGGATTGTGTTCCTCAATTAGCCCGCTCACTCGTTGAGCGATTGGCTTTAAACCCTAATTTAAACATAATAACTGCAAAAGAACAGTTACTGAGCGACGTATTTAATGACCGTGCGTATATTGAAGTATGGGATAAAGCCTCTAAATTGGAACAAATTTTGCTGAATGAGATAGCGAGCGGAACAGAAGGACTATTTAGTGATCCTATACGTCAAAAGCTTGCCAAACTCCTTGGTATTAAGGCATTGGCAGTATCCTCCACGCAATCTGCGCTTCGTGTGCTTCAACGCAAACTACTTGTTGGTCGAAGCCCAGATCGATCAGGCTATTTTATTGATGATCCTAATTTTAAACGTTGGTTACTGAATCATGAATGATCTTTTTTGTATTAATTATGGCTCCTGGAGCATAAGAACAGTCAGCCGACTTAAGAGGATTGTTATGTCAGCGAAATACTGAAAAATAGACACTATTCACTTGATCCGAGGATTTAACGCAATACTGCATGGAAGTGTAATCTCTACGGTTGGTACTGTAATAAAATTGGTTGGGTTTTAAAGTCCTCCTTGAAGATATTATATTTTGGGCTCAGCTGCAACATAGGTTTTCACCCATTAGCATGTGGTCTATATATTATGGACTATAATTTATAGACCAGCAACACATTGAACTAAACCGCAGCTCGGAGCTACGCTATGGAGATTGTTTTTTGTTTGAGATGTTTGATGGCTTATCCGGATGATACGAACGAACATGTTTGAGTCTGGCGCCTAGATCAAATCCCATGATTACACGTTTTTTTGATACGTAGACTGTCTTAAATATCTCGGGATTTTCTTTTTTTGATGTGTTTACTAAATAATAGGCGAGCTGGATTCTTCCGTATTGAGCAGAATTTTTTAAAATAAAGCTGTGAGTTAACGTATTTCTTTGGTTATGCATCATGATGTGTCAATATATTGAGACTGAGAGATGATATTTAATTGGTGCTGATTTAGCATGGTTCGCATCACTACTGGCCGACCTATTTTACAGTCATGGCAAAGATTAATATCAAGACCCGTCAGACGCATCATCAATTCAGCATGCAGTGCTCCCACCTGACCACCCACTCAGCAGTATGTTTAATGCGATCATGGTTATTGATATAACGTTTTGACCGTGAAAACATGCAAAATATCTGCTCACTTTCGCGATATGTATGGTTTGCACCAAGCTCAGTGTGTAACTTAGATAAATCAGCCGACATGGAGTGACCGAGTACGGTTTTAATCGTGGATCCAGGTTCGTAG
>CANNIJ010000031.1 GCA_947505025.1 Legionellaceae bacterium
GACGTGGGGGATTCATTTACTTGACTTGCAAGCACGAGGCTACAACCCCGAGTCCGTGCTTCTTGATGGTGCAAAAGGCCTTATCAAAGGACATGCCGATAGCATACGCTGAAACCGACTAAAGAACCACCTATATTACACTCCTACTTAAAAGCCTGGTACCTGAATTTCAACCATCTTTGAGTGAGGTTTTTTCTGAATGTGTGGCCTGAAAAGTTTCAGAGCAGGTTACGCGTATAATTTCCGCAATAGAAGTGTCACCCATTAATACCCGGAGCCAACCATCTTGACGCATGCTGATGCTTACGGTACGCGCATGCTGTTCCATGGCATGCATGTTTTCGTTGTGGTGAATCATGTCGCGCAGGGTATCATCCATAGGAATTATCTCATAAATTCCTGTACGTCCACGATAACCTGACTGCTGACAGTCCTTGCAGCCTTGTGGTGTATAAACTGACACAACATCGCTAGAGCAACAGAAACCTAAATCAGCTGCCTGCTGTTGTGTAATTTGTTGTGCAAGTTTACAGTGTTGACATAATTTACGAACCAGACGTTGTGCGATCATACCGACCATACTGGCACTTAAAAGAAAGCGTTCAACACCCATATCACTCAAGCGAGTTAGTGCTCCCAGAGCACTATTTGTATGTAATGTAGATAAAACTAAATGTCCAGTTAGACTTGCTTGTACAGCAATTTCTGCGGTTTCTACATCACGAATTTCCCCTACCATAACTACATCCGGATCTTGACGTAAGATGGCTCGTAATCCACTGGCAAAATTCATATTGGCTTTTTGATTGATTTGCGTCTGACCAATGCCGGGTAAATCATATTCGATTGGATCCTCGATCGTTAATATATTTCGACTAACCTGATTAAGTTCGCTGAGCATCGCATACAGAGAGGTTGTTTTTCCTGATCCGGTAGGACCAGTCACCAGTATAATGCCATGTGGTTGGGCAATCATATGACTTATAGTGCTTAAGTTTGTGTGGCTCATGCCTAATAAACTTAAATTTAATTGTGCCGCAGCTTGATCTAAAATACGCATAACAATCCGCTCACCGTGATTTGCCGGCAAAGTGGATACACGCACGTCAATACTATGTTTACCTATACGTAAGGCCATACGTCCGTCTTGCGGGATACGTTTTTCGGCAATGTCTAATTTAGCCATAACTTTAATTCGCGAAATAACCAGAGGTGCAACATGACGTGGTAGTTCTAAAACTTCTTGTAAAAGTCCATCCATGCGATGACGCACCAGCACACGATTTTCGTATGTTTCAATATGTATATCAGAGGCTTTTTGATTGATAGCTTGAGTTAACAGTGCATTAATGAGCTGAATAATTGGTGCATGATCTTGAGTGTCCAGCAGATCTTCAATAGCCGGTAAATTTTCAGCTATCCCCAGGAGATCACCGTCTTGATCCATGGTTTCTGCAGCATCACGCACAGAGTCATCATTCGCTTGATAAATTGTCGCTAAATGTTTTTGAAAACTAGCTGTATCCACTTCGATAAATTCCAGCTCATGCTGGATCACACGCTTGATTTCCATAAAAATACTTAATGGAGTTTCTGCTAAGTGATAAACCTGCACAGTATCGGTTTCGGTTGCACTGGCAACTACCCCGTGTTTTTTTGCAAAATGGTACGGTAGACGAATCATGGTTTGGTTGTATTACAAAATGGCTTGGGTAGCCGGGCTTGATGCCATGCAGGTGCTACTGTGGCCATGTTATTCTTATTATAAGACTCTTGAGAGCGTGCAATATCTAATTGGTCTTGGCGTACGTGGTTGTATTTACTGCCGGTTATTTCCAGTTCATCCGCCGCAGTTTTAAGAATATGTGGGCGAATAAATACCATTAACACCTTCTTTTCTCGATTAGTCCGTGTATGTTTAAATAATCTACCAATTCCTGGAATATCACCTAGAATCGGCAAGCGGTCATTATCATCCGCGATACTATCCTGAGCAAGACCACCAAGTACAATAATGTTACCACTTTCAACATGAACCGAGGTTACAATCGCGCTAATATTAAAGGTTGGATTAACCCCAGGATTGATAATGTCTACGCTATCCAGGGTATCATTCCCTTGATCGATTTGCATCTGGATACCGCTGCCTTGAGTGATTTGCGGTCTTACATATAGATGCAAGGCAACGTTTACTCGATCAAATGTAGTATATGGACTGCCACTGGGAGCAGTGCCACCGGCATTATTCGGATACGATGAAGTAGCTACGCTGACTTGTTTACCGATTAGAATTTTTGCTTGTCGATTATCTAAAACCACGACCGAAGGAGTGGATAAAATATTTGCTTTATGTTCCCGGGCTAATGCATAAATTTGTGCTTGAAATTGATTGATGCTAGTGCGTGAGTTTATAATAGCAAAACCTGGCCTAAAGCTTTCACTAGATTTAGTTTGTTGATTGATACTACCCCATTCTACGCCTAAAGAATTGAAATCAGATTCATTGATCTCCGCCACCATAGCCTCAATGAGTAATTGTGCAGGTTTAATATCTAGCTTTGAAATTACGGTTTTTAATGTGCGAATTAATGTGGCGGGTGCGTTTATAATAATCGAGTTAGTATTTGGTTCGGCGATAATTTGTACTGTTGGTTTAGTACTGCCTTCATTTTGTGTGTTACTACTGGCAGTATTCGGCGTGGCCAAAGTATTACTGTATGCCGTAGCACCATGTGAAACATTGTTCTCCACAGGTTGCAGACTAGCCATATTTGCAGCTGGGTTTGTGCTATCTAAGGTCGGTCTGGTTATGGTGCCAATAGTGGTACCTACAGTTCCACTAAAGCTCGCTTGCGCGATACCGGCTAAAATTGGGACCAGATCTTCTGCTCTAAGATATTTTAAATAAATTACTTGGGTGTTACTGTTACTACTGGCTGTACTGGGATTATTTTTATCTAGCTGCGCAATTAATAACCTAAATCGAATGCGTTCAGTTTTACTGCCACGCAACAGGATTGCGTTACTGCGGTCATCAGCTGACATTAATGTTTGTACGCTGGCATTCATATTTGACGGGGTACGAATCAAATCTTTTAATGTACTAACAATATCCATGGCTAATGCATGGTTCAAACGGATTACATCAATACCATTTGCTGATGATCTATCAACTTGACGAATGATATCTGCAAGTTGACGAATATTACTTGCTCGTCCAGACAAAATTAAATGATTAGACGGGGAATAGGCAGAAACGATACTCCAAGCTGGCATAAGTGGTCGTAATACTGGCACCAATTGTTCTGCAGGAACATATTTTACTGCAATTACTTGCACCATCATCTCGTCGCCATTTACGGCTTGTCGGCGTTGTGCTTGCAGATCAGGAGCATGCGATCTAGCGTCTGAGTTAGGTACTATGTTGATCACGTTGCCATTTGGAATTGCAACATATCCAGAAACATGTAACATCGAGAGTAATGTTGAGTAAAGCGCTTGATCTGACAGAGGTGTCCCAGATATTATGGAAATTTTACCTTGTACGTGTGGATCAACAATGAAGTTTTTGCCAGTAATCGTTGCAACTTCGGCGATCACAGTACGTAGATCAGCATTTCTTAAATTCCAAAGTTTAGCTGCTGGATGAACTGGTGCAGAAATAGGATTTACTGGCACGTTAGTCGTCAATGGATTGTCCATGTTGGGCTGTGTGGCGCCTGAGAGTACGCTATAGATCAGGAACATTAAAGAAAAAGTAAACGTTCGCATTTGGTAACCATCAATAAAAGACAAGACATAAGCCCGGCATTATAACAAAATTTGTTCATATGTTACAGTACTTTTTCAAAATAGCAGGAGAAACAGCTAATGATGCGCAGATTTTTTTTATATATCTTTAGTATTTGTTATATTGGCTTGGTTTGGTGCGATTCAATTACAGATGGTTGTGCTCAGCAGAAAAAATTAGCTGATAGTGAGATTGTTTCAATGTATCAGCAGCTAAATCTAAGTCAAAAGCCACTGTTGTTAATTAATCGCATAGACTGGATTAGCAGTAACTTTTTAGGCAAACCGTATGTTCTAGGTGCTTTGGGAGAAGGAGCGCATGCTAGGTATGATCAATATCCACGATATCGCACGGACGCGTTTGATTGCTTAACTTACGTGAATACAGTATTAGCGTTAGCCTTTGCGCATGATCTTAATGAATTTAAAATCTGGATGCGCAGATTAAATTATCAACATAATCGCTATGCTTTTTTAGCCCGCAATCATTTTATTGAGATCGCTCAGAGACCAAGATTAAAGGATATAACCTCTACTTTCGTTGATAATAATGGACATATTCTGGCAAAAACTGCATATACACTGATTGACCAACCCGGTTGGTTCCGACGATTACCAGCAGATACAATCAGGCTGTTGAAGCCTGACGCACAGGAAAAATCTGTACGTTGGTTAGAACTAAAGATAAAAGGTCAGCAGCTAAAAAAACAACGCGCTAGCGTACAGTATTTGCCATTTACAGAGTTATTTGATGCTAATTTGCAACCAAATAAGTTTGTGTTCGCACAAATACCCAGTGCGGCGGTCGTGGAAATTGTTAGACCAAATTGGGATTTGAGTAAAACCATCGGCACAAATCTACTAGTCTCACATATTGGCTTTGTCTTTCGCAATGCACATGGTTTGATTTTTCGTGAAGCATCCAGCGTAGATGGCCGCGTAGAGGATCTGGATTTAGTCGAGTATTTACGCCAAGCGTCTAAAAGCCCAACGATCAAGGGTGTGCGGATTAGTCTGCCATATTAAATGGTGGCTATGGGTGGACTCGAACCACCGACCTCAGCATTATGAGTGCCGCGCTCTAACCAGCTGAGCCACATAGCCATTCAGGGTGTGATTCTCTCCGTTTTATTATTGTTTGTCAAGGGATCGTCGGCTATTTACCAGCCCCAGCTCCAGTTGCTAAATTGATTGACATCAAACCGCCTGAGTGTATAATAAGTAGGCAATACACGCGTTGATTGATTAACTGGAGAGCGCAGTGCCTAAAGAGAACACTTCAACACAAATCCACGTTGAGTATATTACAGAAGTTGCAACATATTCTGATGTGCAATTAGCTGCTTATAGTCCACACTCTAGCCAAGTAACCTTGATAGATAAAAATAACTTCGCTCATATGTTATTAGATTGTGGTCAAGATGCAATTATTGATAACCATTTACGATGGGACCTATTATTTGGCCATAGTCCAACTTATACAGAAATTAATAACCATTACCCAAAGTACTTGACTACCGCATCTAGTGATAAAATCATACAACATATAATACAATTTAGCAGTGGGATTGATTTTCAGCATTTGCCTAGAGGATTTATTTTAACTAAAAATCCAGGCAGCGGTGTACGTGATGTACTACATTACGATGAATATTATGCCGAACTTCAAGCAAAAGACTCTAATCAAGATCTGGCCATAACTTTGATGACTCAGGAGGAATTAAGATCAGCTCCAATACAAAGCGTAAAGTTCACCGGAGATCAAGCAGCATGGTATGCATTTCTTCAAAGTAAACGAATTGCTGGTGATAAGATATTTTGTACAGAATCACAATTAAGCAATGCCTTTATTTGTTTTTCAAATCTCATTCAAAGGATTGGTCTTGAATATAACTGTCCAGAGTTTTCTGATAGTCTATGTTCAGACACTGGTAATCCCATTATATTGCTCGGACGTTGGGCCACTGTCTTGTCTAATCCACGCCTAAAGAAACTGGATATACTTGAACAATGGCGAGCTATTCCTCAATTACCTTTAATGCAAAGTTATTTGGCCATTACTGCGATCACATACTATGCACTAGATCAACGTTCATGTGGATTTGTTCTGCCAGAAATGGAACTGGATCAAACTCCTGAGGATGATGGTTTTAGGCCCGTAGGTGAGATTCATCTTGATAATCCGGTTGCATTTTGGCGTTACTTGGCTTATCAATCCAGGTGTAATTCTATTGATTTTTATAAATCAGCCTGGCGGGAAATAGATTCGATTGCAAGTTCATTAAATATAACAACTAAAACTATGATGCTGCAAATATTGGTCGCTAGTACGAATCAACCGGATCACTCGGCCAAAATTAATGAACAGCATGCTTTAAAGGCATGGCACAATGTTTGTCAGGTTGTTGCATTTGGCCCATTAGGTCTGATTAACCGTGATTATTCGGATTCAGTGATTATAAGTTTGCACCGGCTATCAGCTAAACCAAATCTGGTTTTTTTAGATAGTATCGCCAAACATATTAAAGATAACATATACAGCCCAGGGGCATTGCTTATCCTAAACGATAAATTGGGACTGTTAGTCAAAAATCTTAAAAACTCGCTTTACCATGGTTCTAAATTTTACTTTATAGAGCAAAATTGGAAAGAACTTAGCATTAAACTATATGTTGAGTTGCAATATGAATTGTATCGCAGAACTGGAGGAACCAGTGATGTAGATGACCCTAATTATGCTGTAGATCATATAAATAGCTCATTACAATTCACCAGCCTGGCTGCCAATTTGAGTACTTTTCAGCTACAGAATGTTCAGCATATTAAAGATGTACTAAGTATATGGCCTGAAGAAAATATTGAACAATTGGCTTTTTGTCTTGATCTGTTCAATGAGGCTGAGAGTAACGCTGGTTTGACTCCACAAAGATTGTCAAAACTAATACAAGATATCAGTGGATCTACATATGCGGCAGATAGTAACTGGAAATCACTGCTTCTTGATTTGTTATCCAAAGATTTTATACAAAATTTTGCGCCAGGGTATTTTGAGAATAAAAAACAACAAATCCTTAATACAAGTAATGGCTTAACTACGTGGCAGATCGCTAATATAGAAAAATGCGCTTTTCCGCCCACAGAAAGTGCTAGCCTCCAGAGGCTGGAAAACGCTATGGTTAAATTAAACCATGGTCTTGAACCAGAATACTTAGCAAATATAAATGATCAGTTATTGAATTTGCAAAGTATTCTAACGCCTGAAGACTTTACATTATTTATCAGTCGATTGGAAAGTATGCAAGTGCAGGTTGCAACCAATTATGTTGCTGGAGCTGGATTAATCAATCTGCTGTTTAGAACCAGAAAACTGGATGGATTTAATCAAATTTTCGTGAGAAATTACATTGAACAATCTAGCGTAAATCTGCTTGAAAAGTTCATAATGTTTGTTGAAAACATACTGCCTTTAATCAAAAGTCATGAGCTAAAGATGAACAAGCTTATACTACAAGAAACCTTGGCAACCGTGGTTTTAAACTCTGCATGGGATGACGGCGTCCATTATCAAGAAAGTGTAAAACAGCTGATCTTCCAGTTAAATCATGCCGTAACTGTTCATTCCCATATAGAACATTATTTGCTGGATTGTTTAAATCATATGCCGGATAAAAATTCCCCGGAATATATGCACGGTGTATGCAATTTTGTTAAAAACATATATGATCTAACAGATATTTTGCCAGCGTATGTGATTTATTCATTAATGGCCAAGTTCCACGTAGCTCCTCGGAGCTTAATCCAGCTGATTGCTCAAGTTAAGCAATCAAGTAATCAACCATTGATGATGAGATTTATAAGTTGCTTGATTGATAATAATCTATCCATAGATGGTTTAGAACAACTAATACCGTATTTTAATCAACATCAGGACAAACTTGAGCAATTCTCTCAACCACCGTATGTAGATATTCCAAGATCATTGGAGTGGTCAAGGCTCAAAAATTTTACAGATCAATACACTAAGTTTAGTTTGGAGCCATATGGGCCTAGAAGCTCACCGGACTCGTTTAATATTGCAAAATATAGACTTCAACGTAACCAATTTATAGGTATAGCATCAAATATTTTCACCGACAATATAGGTGACGAGATTCTCAAAGAGTTAATAGATAATCGCGTAAAAACAATGTCGCAGTTAATCGAATGTTTTAGGCAGCCTGATCTGGGGGCATTACAATTGATTTGTATTTGCGTGGAAGTAATAGCCAGAACAGCATATCAATTGAGTCATGAAAAACCATCAAAAATCATTAGTCAATCGCTAAATACAACTCAAATTATGGCTTTATATGCCATGTTAAACCACGAGAGTAATCAGTTGATCAGTCAAATTGATACCGGCGAGGGCAAATCACGTATTATGATGATTTTGGCCGCCTGCAAAGCGGTCCAAGGCCAGACAGTAGATTTTTTAACTAGCGATATGCAACTGGCAGAGCGTGATTATTTATCTTATAAGCAATTTTTTACTGCGCTCCAGATACCAACTAGTTTAATTTCTTTAAATACGCCTGCAGAATTATATCAAAAATCCGGTGTTAACTTTACAGATAATGGCCAGCTGCTGTTATTACGTAATCGCTGTGATATAGAGCTAAAAGCTGATTATTTAGATCCAGAATCGCAACGTCGATGCTTGTTGGTGGATGAGGTGGATAAATTCACGCATGATAAAAGCCAAGATTCTTATAATTATGCTGCACCATCAAAAAAACTCGCGGGCTATGTTTGGATATACCCGAACCTGGTTCGTTTTGTAGAAAGATTCAAACAAGATGAAGGATTTGATCCATCGACGCATTTAGCTGACTTTATCGGGTACATTGGTGAGAGTGTGGTGGATATTGTTCATAAGTCTGATTTGTTGAGATTGAAAGACAGCGATCCACAGCAAATCGCGACTTGGTTGCGTTCAGCGCATACAGCATGGTATATGGAAGCCGACAAAGATTATATCTTGTCATCTAAATTATATTTGCTGCGCGATAGCCAGGGGAATGCACGTTATTCACGTAAAATTTTCGTTCTTGATAATGGACGTCCAGTTGACGGCAGCTCATATTCTGAAGGTTTGCATCAATGTCTGTGTGCTAAAGAAAACATTGCACTAAACGATGAGTCTTTTATGATTATGCCGGAAAATCTGACTCGCCGAGCATCATTTCCAGTTAATTTTATGGATAATTATAAGAGTGGAGCGATCTATGGTGTGAGTGGTACAACACGCAGTGCTGCACCACTAGAAGATTTTAAATATATGACGGTTCCACGTGAAAAACCATTAATTCGAGATGATAAGCACGTTTGGTTGGCGAAAGATGAAGATCAACAAATCAGCTTTATCCTGCGCGCTATTAGGCATAATAATTCGCGCCCGGTATTATTAATTTGTAAAGACGATCAGCAGAGTGCACGCCTTTATACGGCATTACAAGCAGTAATTAAACCGTCTAATCTTCAATTTGTTCATGGATTGACGGAAAAAGCTGCTGAAATAGATGCTATACAACGTGCAGGAACCCAAGAGATTGTGACTATATCAACTGCAGGGATGATGGGGCGTGGCGTTGATATTAACGCAGATAACTTACTGGTACTTGCCGCTTACGTGCCTACTGAGTCAGATGAAATCCAGATCAAAGGACGTACAGCACGTGTAGGTAAACCCGGCGAGTATCGGATGATTCCGAATATGTCTGATTCAGAGTATCCATTAAATGGTCGTACTTATAACGTGCACAATGAGGTTTTAAAATCACAAAAGCAGCGACAATGCACAGCAGTTTTTCAGAAATACGTGTGCTCAGTATATGCTGGATTTCTGGAGGGGATTACTCAAGGCTTTTTAAGTGAACTTAAAGCATGCCCAGTTGACCAGCAGATCCAGAGCTTAGAAGCCTGGGGACAGTTTTTAGGTGAAATGCAAAAAGACTGGAGTCTGCAGCGTGAAACATTATTCAACGCAGTTAACGATCAGAATCAAACGCAGTTCTCAGAAATATTTAATGCTTTTACCACCAAGTGGCAGAGTAAAGCTGGTTTGAGCCCTGTAGAAAACCCAGTAGACAACAATCCAGTATTTTTTAAGCCCAAAAAACAGCCAATCAAAGTGCAGCGCGATTATGATCCTGGTGATGACGGTCAGGCTAGAATATATTCAACATTGTTTCCCAAGACCTGGGCTACGCTGCGTGGTGAAAGAAATTGGTTTGCAGATTATCATGCATGGCGCGAAGGGCGAGGTCTTTTATTTCCAGATTTCATGGCAGTGCTTAATGGTGAGCGAGATCTTTTTGCCAACTTGTATGCAACAATTGCTCGCTGGCTTGCTGAGCTGAAGGAATGGTTGGCTGCCAAAGAAGGCTCGCCGGTTAATCCCGGCTGTTCGCTGGTGCCAGTGACTTAACTCAAGTCTTCTGCTGGGGTTTGCTTTAGTTCGTCGATTAAATGCATTAATGCATAACACAAAGCTTGTGTACCTTCAGAACGAATGGCCGAGATTATAAATACTGGTGCTTGCCAGTCTAGACCGTCAATAATCCGTTTGACGGCTAGATCCCGTGCGGCTTGATCCGGCAATAGATCTACTTTGTTCAGGACCAGCCAACGTGGTTTATTTAATAGCTCAGGATCATATTCGGCTAATTCATGGAGAATTGCCTGGGCATTGACCACTGGGTCTTGTTCGTCAAATGGAGCTACGTCGATGACGTGTAATAAAATACAGGTGCGTGATAAATGTTTGAGAAAGCGTAGACCCAGACCAGCGCCGGCGGAAGCTCCTTCAATTAAGCCAGGAATATCTGCCATTACAAAACTTTTATGTCCGCCAACATCAACCACACCTAATCCAGGATGAAGTGTGGTAAAAGGATAGTCGGCAACTTTTGGTTTGGCGGCACTAACACTGCGAATTAACGTGGATTTACCCGCATTAGGTAGTCCAAGCAAGCCCACATCAGCTAGTACGCGTAACTCAACACGTAAATGACGGGCCTGCCCAGCTGAGCCCTTGCTGGTTTGGCGTGGCGCACGATTAATACTACTTTTATAGCGCGTGTTACCCAGCCCATGAAAGCCACCTTGAGCAATCAAGACACGGTCACCAGCATTTTTTAAATCTGCAAGTTGCTCACCAGTATCAATATCGTATGCTAGTGTGCCCACAGGGACTGGAATGATCAAGTCATCACCGCGTCGACCAGCACAATTAGCACCCATGCCACATTCACCGTTAGCGGCTTTAAAATGACGCTTATATCTAAAATCAATTAAAGTATTGAGTTCAGAGTCTGCTTCAAAATACACGCAACCACCATTGCCACCGTCACCGCCGTCAGGACCTCCGAACGGAATAAATTTTTCACGTCGAAAACTTAAACAGCCATGACCGCCATTGCCTGCATCTACCTTGATTATAGCTTCATCAACAAATCGCATTAAGTCTAAGCTGCCTGTTGTTCAAAAAGATCGATAGGTTCAATCATTACAAATTTACGTGATTTTGGACCTTTGGTCATGAATTTCACCAAACCAGTGACACGTGCATAGATTGTATGATCACGACCTAATCCAGTACCATCACCAGAATGAAATTTTGTTCCGCGTTGACGTACAATGATTTCGCCAGCTAAAACAAACTGACCACCTGAACGCTTGACCCCAAGGAACTTGGGATTCGAATCGCGTCCATTACGCGTACTACCGCCTGCTTTCTTATGAGCCATTTTTTATGTCCTCAAAGGATATCAATTAATCGCTGTAATTTGAATTTGTGTATAATTTTGTCTGTGACCCATTTGTTTCATATGGTGCTTACGACGACGAAATTTAATGATTTTAATTTTCTTATGCCGACCATGTTCAAGAATTGTTGCGCTCACCACTGCATTTTCTACAAAAGGTGTGCCCAAGGTTATTTTTGATTCATTCGAAATCATCATAACTTGAAAATTAACTGTGCTGCCCGCATCTTCAGGCAGTGTTTCTACCTTCAGGACGTCCCCGATTGTGACGCGGTATTGTTTACCACCCGTCTTTATAACTGCATACATAGATGTACTCTCCAACTCGCCTGATGGTTCAAAGTGCTGTATTCTATAATAAGTTCCACTAAGACTTCAAGTTGATTTTAAATTATTGTATACTGCGTCGCTCTGGCTTGAGAGCACCTGGTCGCAAGGTTGCCTGCAAGCTGATTATTTATGGAGACAAAAATGTCAACAATTACTTTAGAAGCAGCTGTACGATCTGACCTGGGGAAAGGTGCGAGCCGCCGCCTGCGTCGTCTTGAAAATAAAGTGCCGGCCATTGTTTACGGTGGTGTTAAAGATCCACAAAGCATCCACTTGGACCACTTTAAGGTGCTGAAAGCATTAGAAAATGAAAGCATTTACGCTAGTGTTTTTCCTTTGCATATTGACGGTGTAGCTGAGCAAGTGATTTTAAAAAGTTTGCAACGTCACCCGTTTAAGCCAGTAATTTTACATATGGATTTCCAGCGTGTGACTGATACTGAAGTCTTAGTTCGTAAAGTTCCGTTACATTTTATCAATGATGATAAAGCCCCAGGTGTTAAAGCCGGTGGTATTATTCATCATACAATGACTGCGGTTGAAATACGTGGTGCAGTACATGATTTACCTGAATTTATCAGCGTAGATCTGGCTAATATGCAGTTAGATGATATATTGCATCTATCTGATATTGTATTGTCAGCAAAGTTACATTTTGCAGTAGATCCTTTAGTAGCAGGGCATGATTTACCAATCGCTAGCATTCACAAACCAAGTGTAGTAGTTGAGCCAGAGCTAGAAACAACAGCTGCGGTAGTTGAAACTGAGGCTGAAGCTGAAGAAAATATTGATCTAAACACGCCAGATTAAGCTGTAAGTGTCGATATTATTACCAATCAAGCTCATTGTTGGGTTACAAAATCCAGGTCCTGATTATGCCCAAACGCGGCATAATGCAGGTGCTTGGTTTGTAACCTCTTTGAGTGCTCAGCAAAATCTAAAGTTCTCGACTGATAAAAAATTTAATGCATTGTTGGCAGCATGGCCTGATCGGGCATGTACCTTGATGTTACCATTGAGTTTTATGAACCACAGTGGGCATGCATTACGTGCTTTTTGTCATTTTTACCGGATTTCTCCTGCGGAAGTTTTAGTTGCACACGATGATTTAGATCTTTCGGTAGGACGGATCAAATTAAAAACTGGTGGCGGCCATGGTGGTCATCGAGGACTTAGGGACATTATTGCACAATTAGGCAGTGCAGATTTTCATCGTATACGCATAGGTATAGGTCATCCTGGCACTAAAGAACAAGTTGTAGATCATGTATTAGCGGTACCGTCGCGCGCAGATCGTCAGCAGATCCTGCTAGCTACAGACCGTGCTCTGAACGTAATTCAAACTATAATCGCGGGTGATACCGCTGCTGCTATGAATATTCTAAATAATGAGGGTACAGATGGGATTTAAATGTGGAATTGTTGGATTGCCCAACGTAGGAAAATCAACATTATTTAATGCCTTGACGCAAGCAGGTATAGCCGCAGCAAATTATCCTTTTTGTACCATTGAGCCGAATGTTGGGGTGGTTACGGTACCTGATCTTAGGCTGGACGCGTTACAGTCAATTGTACAGCCAGAACGTGTTGTGCCGGCGGTGATGCAGTTTGTGGATATTGCTGGTTTAGTCAAGGGTGCTGCGAGCGGTGAAGGCCTGGGCAATAAATTTTTAGCTACGATTCGTGAAACCGATGCTATTGCTCATGTAGTACGTTGTTTTGAAGATTCAAACGTTTTGCACGTGCATAATCTAGTCAACCCATTGCATGACATAGATATTATTAATACAGAATTGGCTTTGGCTGATATGGATTCAATTGAAAAAGCATTATTAAAAGTGTCTAAATCAAGTAAATCTGGCCAAAAAGACGCGGTGTTTGAAAAGCAGACACTAGAAAAAATTAAGGAACATTTGGACGCAGGTCATGCGGTACGTACTTTAGATTTATCTGAAGAAGAGTGTGTGGTTAGTCAGCGGTTATGCTTGTTAACAGCCAAACCAGTTTTATATATTGCTAATGTTGATGATCAAGGGTACGAAAATAATCCGTTATTAGATCAGGTACGTGATTTTGCTGCAACAGAAGGGATGAATGTGGTGGCATTATGTGCGGCGACTGAGGCTACACTAATGGAGCTTGATAGCGCTGATCGCCAAGAATTTATGGCTGATTTGGGTTTACTTGAGCCAGGTTTAAATCGCGTAATCCGTGCTGGATATGAGTTGCTGGGCTTGCAAACCTATTTTACTGCGGGCGTAAAAGAAGTGCGTGCATGGACAATTCGACGTGGTGCAACAGCACCACAAGCTGCAGCAGTGATCCATACTGACTTTGAGCGCGGCTTTATCCGCGCAGAAGTCATGGCTTACCAAGCTTTTGTTGCACATGCCGGAGAGCAGGGCGCTAAAGAAGCAGGTAAATTACGCTTGGAAGGTAAGTCTTACATTGTAAATGATGGTGATGTGATGCATTTCCTGTTTAATGTATAAATGTTATACATGTCGATCTATGATACATAGTTTATCGACTAAAACAAAAATGGATCATGATGATAAATGCTCACAAAAAGTACCATTGAAAGCGCCTGCCATTAAATGTTAAACGAAGCATTGGGATTGAGTCACTGAAAGACCCGGCTACGATTGTTGATATATCCAACCGATTTAATGTCAGCCGTAACTCAGTCTATAAGCAACAAGCTATAGCTTTGAACACAGTTAATCCAGCGTTCGAGCAAACGGATAATGAGATTCTTTATTATATCCCGCTAACCAAGGCCTATATTCAGCGGGCTGTTACGGCTCTATATTTGGTTTTTCGTGCAGGTTCTCGAGATATTATGTCTTTTATGGATCTCATTTTCGACTATTCTCGGAAGTGTAATAAACTGAGTGAATTTTATAGACGTTTAATTGAAAAATATGATGAATTCGACATGAAAACATGTAAAATTAACGTGATTCAGCATAAAAACCAGATTTTCAGTCAATGATACCGTATTTTGTTGGTGTCATTCTACTAAAGATCATAAACCATGTTGAAATGTAGTGTTTTCGCGGACTTTCAAGCTGTTTTTTATTGTCAATTCAAATGGTGTTCAACAAAGATACAAGAATCACTTTTTTTATTACACTTCCTATTAAAAGTAGTGGCGAGTGTCTATGGCGCCCGTAGGTAGGCGTAGCGAGTCATTGACATGTGATTATGAATTATACTGGTTATGGCTGGTGTCACGGCAGTTTGTGACACCAACCATAATTGCAGCGTTTTTTTGAAGCTCTTAGTATGTGTATTAGCTAAAAATCTTCAGGTGTTGCGCCACATCCCCTAAGCAGCCACATCAGTGAATCTGTGCACCTTCACGGCAGCAACGGCTCCCATACGAGGGGGGGGGGTGCGGGCTTTTATTGGCCGTTAATGCTGCTGGGGGGTCCGTACTCATGCAACGAGGGGGTATTGAGCGCACCCTTGCGTTTTGCTGGAAGTGCAATGGGTGCAGATAAGGCGGGTTCTTGTTTTGCGTCAGGCGCCGCGGTAGAGCATGGGCGGCCTGGTTCACAGTAGGCGGGTTGAGGCCTAGCGGTTTCGCTTGCGACCAAAGGCTTTGGTGGAGCAGGAGCTGCCGACGAGGC
>CANNIJ010000032.1 GCA_947505025.1 Legionellaceae bacterium
CCGATCTAGCAGTGAGGTAAAATTAGCAAAATCAAGGATATTCGATTGGCTGGCCTGGCCATGAGCGATGAAAATTAGTCTTTCTTTTTTATTTTCGTACGCAACTCGATTGGAAATGGATCTTCGATGACTTTGTTATCTTCGAATGAGACAAAAATTTCTGGAATTTTTAGCATTATCAATTTTTGATTTTAGACCACTGTATTGGTGCCGCAATGGTGCCGATTGAAAGAATTTATTAAAAATATCGTCATAAATCAATGATTTATGGTGGAGGCGGCGGGAATCGAACCCGCGTCCGCAAATCCTCTGCCATCAGCTCTACATGCGTAGCCGTGTCAACTAGATTTAATCGTGGATCCTCCGACGGGCAGGATGATACACAACGATCCCAGGTATTTCGCAACATGACTCAGGGCGTGCCGTGTCGCTAGCTTATGATCTATGACCATTGATGCGATACCCATAAGCAGGCTCGGTCAATGGGGCACTGGTTTTACGCAGTACGTCTTGTGCTCATTACAACAAAGAAACAGTAGCTTACGCTGCTATCGCCAAGTCGTTTTGAGCAACAAAGTTTTCATCGTTTGCATTTATGTTTTTTGAGTCTTTTTTACGAGAGTTCTCATTCTCGGCATGCACCTCAGGTTTCGCAACCCACGTCGAAGCCAGGTCACCCCCATTAACTAGATTATACAGTGCTTTGCTGGTCTGTTCAAGTTAAAACTGTATATATGTTGTTCTCGATATTTGTCAGCATAGGACTGCTTGGTAATTAATTGGACAGTCATCGTCAAAAACAAAAAGGCCACTTAGATGTGTGCTTGGAGGGAGAATATTACACGGACTGGGCGCTGAAGACCGATTATGTTCGTTACTTGCGCTTTTGTTACTTACACTACTGTTACTTAGCCATGAGCTGCTACGAGCTACTGTTTTAGGTGAAGGGGCTTGAGGGGTTGTTTGATCATCGGCGTTTAATGCTTCTGCACTAAAGTGCCTGGCACCCACTAAACTAATTGCAGTTTGCGCAGGAATTTCCTGTAAAACAGCTACATCACTTGGTATGCTTTCGGCAAATGGGTTATGCAGCTGCGCTGGACGATGAATTTTAATATAATAAATGCAAGCCAGAGTAACTAATACTGATAAAACCGCACCTATTATTGGAAGTGCTGGACAAAAAAGTGCAATCGCAGGCATCATCAGTCCAACAGCTAATAGGAATAATCCGTTACTAATGACATTATAAAATAAATCAATATATTCTGCTTGTCTGCGTTGCTTTAAGTACTCTAAATGAGTGCTTATATCAGAATTTGCTTCTGCTGTATCTGTGCCTGTATATATCGAGTTTAAATCATGGAAACGCTGATATTCTATATAAGAGCGCATGATATTAATAAATAACTCGCTGGCTTGTACACTAAATAATAAAAAGCCAATAGCTATAGGATTGCTAAACAATACAAAGCAGACAACAAGACCACAGATACACCAGCTCATCCACACCATGAGATCAAACCAATTCTCTTTAACATGCACCGCTAATCGCGTATACCACTTTAAACTTTTTTCTTCCGGCCCATATGGGAAAAATACATGATATGTCTTTTTAGCTCCTTCAATAATCAAACGTGGCAAAAAAAAGACCCAACCTAAGTGACCTAAAAATGGTCCAACATATGCATCAATTACTCCAAAACACGAGACATAGGTTGAACCTGCAGCTATAACCAAGCATAAGAACCGAAACAGATTACGTAAACGCCCGATTAGCAAACGGATCAAATTTAGAGATTGACTCCAAAGTAGCCAGGTAGCGGCAACCCAGGTCCAGGCAGCGTTTGATTCAGGATGAGGCAAATTCGATTCTATATACTGGATCAGAAATCTTCTTGGCATTTGAGTCTTGACTGGCTCATCGACGTTATCATCGGCGATTTTTGCTATTTCAACTAGCAGCCTGTCATACATGACGAGATCTGTTGAATAAGTGTTACTTTGCGCAGGTAACTGCAAATAACGTTTGTAACAGTTAATTAAAACCTGAGCTAATTCATGTGCTTCACAGATCTTTTGAGCCAATACGTCACTGAGGGTTGGTTGTTTAAGTTGGTCGTCCAGAGAATTGCGTAATGCTAGATAGTTATGCCGGATACTGGCGATATAGCCCACCAGTATTTCATAATCCTCTGGAGTTAAACTACTTAGATCAACCGGTTGCGGTTTTTTAAGTATACTTCCAATATGTAGCTCTGCCAGAGTGATCATAAGCTTTTCTTTGAAGTGCTTTGCGACGATCATACCATAATCAAGACAAAAAGCATCATAATTCGGTCAGTAAGACATGGTAAGCACATTAATAGCATTTTTAATAGTAAGCCTTGCTAATTAACAACATACTGGATTATTACCCAGATCTGCCCAACAACCAACCATTGATTGACTTTATTTGTTCTGATTGCTAATATAATCAGCCTAAAAGCATTTTATTGGTGAGAACAGTCTTATTATGAACTCAGGCGCAGAAAAAAAAACACGCTGGTTTTTGCCGGCTCAAGCTCAAGTTACTCACGTTAATTTTTTACCAGCTGGTGCTCAGGCCACGCCTGAGAATGTTATTCTACAACCGCTTGATGAATTTCTACGCGCGCATAATATGCTGGAATGGAATCACACCTTATGGAGTACTGATGAAACTGTAACTGATCTTGAGTCTTTAAGACATTCTTGGTTGTCTAAGCTAACAGAAGCTAAGATGGCACTAACCCCGATGCCTGAAGGCTTACCTGGACTAGAAGTGGTTGCCATTAATACTATTCCCTCCGGCAGTATTTTAATTTATGCGGGCTTACTTGGCCCAGCAGAAGATAACGATCCTTATGCTGCAGGGACTTCTACGGACAACAGTTACTCAGCACGTGAATATGGTAATATTTCTCGATTTATGGGGCATGCATTAAAGGCAGATACACTGAGAGAGCAAGTTACATTTAGTGACCAAGTGCTTGCGTCCAAGGTTGCCACAGCTAATTTTAGTGGTATAAAATTATTCTCTAACTGTGTTATTGAGTCGATTACTGGCTTGGTCGCACTTCGAGAGATTCACCCGGGTGAACGCGTCAGATGGGACTATGGTTTTGTGCATTTTAATGCCCTGGAGATAGCCCCGGCATTATTTACCTCGGATACAAATCAATTAATCCACTATTCAAACTATTATTACACTGAAACCTCATTAAGAATCATATTGAATTATTCAGCTATATTACTGAACTTAAAGAGCGTGATTGAGCATAATAGTTTTATTTTAATTGAGTCTCAGCACTCGTTAAGCGGTTATGATATATATTTAGATTCGCAGTATATCAAAGAGGAATTAATGGCTAATCCTCAATTATTATCGCGGCTTGTGATTGAATTACAGCTACCTGAGCTGGGTTGTAAGTATATGAAGTGTTTTACACCCGGTGTTGTCCAAGATATTAACTGTAAACTATGGATGCACGCGCAGACTATTATGGGCGATGTACCCGATTTAAGTGCCGGGATTGTACGCTATCAGGCAATAGATCCTGTGAATGAACTACCGGTTCAGCCGGTTCAACATGGTGAGTCATTCTTTGTAGTGAGTAGTGACAATCTAGACCAGATTGAAGCTAAATCTGTTCGGCTAGAGGCTGCAGGGATTGAGTTGTATCGCAAAAAAACAGAGTCGCCTGAGGTGTATTTTCTTTGGATCACTAAAAAATCATTATTTAATTCACTACCACTATATGATGCGGGGCTTGAGCCAACTATCTCAGGTAATGGATTTTTTAGCGCCGGTGCATCGAGCTCGGTCCATGCTGCTGTGGTTGCCAGTACTTCGGGCCCTAAATGAAGTGACTGTGATCATATATAATAACTCATAAATGTCATACATCGTGCCATATAACGCATGCTGATTTGTAATATTAACGGCAAGGTTTTGCCTCCAGCAGATTCAGCATGTTTTGCATGGCGCATTTCGTCACTGGCCATTTGAGTTAAAATAAGTCGTGTTTTATGGTCTTGTGTGGGTATTTTTACGGCATGTCCGTTTAAGTGTTCGGTTACTTGACGTTCAGTTTCGGCTACAAAGCCTAAGCTCCAGCGATCTCCTGCAGCACCAGCTAATGCTCCCAATATAAAAGATCCGCCATACCATAAAAAGTTTAAATAACTGGTATGACCATTTAATTCGCGCAATCTGAGCTCACACCAAGCCAAATGGTCGACCTCCTCTTGAGCTGCTTGATGCATGTTTTCTTGGATAATATTTGATTTCGCAGTTAACGATTGTGCTTGATATAGTGCTTGGGCACATACTTCGCCGGTATGATTAACCCGCATTAAACCAATAACCGCTAGTTTTTCTTTTTGGCTCATAGCTGAATCTATTGCCTCAATAGCTGGGCTGGGCCTCATGCTGACGCGTTTTGCAGGTACAAATAAGCAGCTGAGTGCGACATCTATTTGACTTACAATTCGGTCACATAAATTAAATTCTCGCAACAGGATAACTCCATGGACTAATTTAGCCAGAGTATATGATATACTCTGAGAAGTAACAATTTTAGGACTTAATTTACAGGAATTATTTAATGAGTATTAAAAGTATTATACAACGCCTCAAGCGTGTTTTATTTTGTGGCAGAAGTTCTGGACGTCAAGTTGGGACGATTAAATTTTTTGACCGCAAAAAACGTTTTGGATTTATTGTGTCTGGACAACATGAGTACTTTTTTCATGCTGCAGCCACTAATCCTTTGGATTTTAAAGGTCTTAAAGATGGTGTTCCAGTGACGTTTGAAGTTGTACAGGGTAAAAAAGGCCCGCAAGCGGATCATATTGAACTCAGTTAACTACGCGGCGTAGAGAGACATATACATGGATCAAGCAATAGAGTTGGATGACTCGACTGTGCGAACACATGTTTTAGAACTACAAACCTATTTAAACACTCAGGTTTTAGGTCAACAACGTTTGATATCTAGATTACTGATAGCATTGCTGGCCGATGGGCATTTGTTGGTTGAGGGTGCGCCGGGTCTGGCCAAGACACGTGCAGTCAAAGCTTTGTCGGCTGGAGTTGAGGGTCAGTTTCATCGAATTCAGTTTACTCCTGATCTTTTGCCTGGAGATTTAACTGGTACCGATATTTATCATCCTGAAGATGGTTCATTTGTCTTTTTGCCCGGACCATTATTTCACAACTTGATCCTTGCTGATGAAATTAATCGCGCTCCGGCCAAAGTGCAATCTGCACTATTAGAGGCAATGGCTGAGCGTCAAGTAACTATTGGCAGCAAGACACATCAACTGCCACAATTATTTCTGGTTATGGCCACACAAAATCCAATTGAGCAAGAAGGCACATATCCATTGCCAGAAGCTCAACTTGATCGATTTTTGATGTATGTGAAAGTTGATTATCCGGATGCTGCCGTAGAACGTGAGATTTTATCTTTGGCTAGACGTGAGGCTATGCACCCCCCTGAACAGCTGTTATCTACAATTTCCAAAGTAAAGCCATTATTACAATCTACGTTATTTGCTGCTAGGCAAGAAGTGCTGCAAGTGCATGTTAGTCCAGCACTCGAGCATTATATTATCCAATTGGTGCTGGCAACACGTAATCCCTTGCGTTATAGCCCATCTTTGGCTCGTTGGTTACGTTTTGGCGCGAGTCCACGGGCAACGATAGCATTGGATCGCTGTGCCAAGGCGCATGCTTGGTTAAACGGACGGGATTATGTTACTCCACAAGATCTGCATGTAATTGCGCATGATGTGTTACGGCACCGAGTGTTATTGACCTATGATGCTGAGGCAGAAGGAGTAAGCCATGATGCATGCATTGACGAACTTTTGCTGCAGGTTGCCGTACCTTAGGCGGCCATTATGACTGCAGGAGTTACGGTTGATTTGGCCGAATTGATTAGCCTGCAACGTGTTGCGCAACGAGTAAAATACGATAGCCAGGCATTGGCTTTACGCACTGGCATGCATCATGCACGTTTGCGTGGACGTGGGATGGAGTTTTTGGAGACACGCCATTATCACGCCGGCGATGATAGTCGTCATATTGAATGGCGCATTACGGCACGCACAGGTAAACCACACGTTAAAGTTTTTCATGCCGAGCGCGAGCGTCCAGTAGTGATAGTGACTGATTTTAGGCCCTCAATGTATTTTGGTACTCGACTGGCGTTCAAATCAGTTGTGGCAGCGCGCTTGGCAGCTATTTTAGCTTGGACTGTGTCCAAACAAGGTGATCGTGTTGGGGGGGTAATTTTTTCTGATGTATGCCACCATGTTTTTACTCCGCGTGGTCGTCAAGCAGGTGTATTACCGCTATTGTCTGGATTAAGTCATTACACACAACGCGTACCTGCAGAATCAAGTGGATCTCAGGATTCACTAGCCCTGAATCAAGCTTTAGTACGTGTACAGCGGGTTGCGAAACCCGGGAGTACAATTGTAATTGTAAGCGACTTTTATGCAGCCGACGCTGAAACACAACGCTTATTAAATCGATTACATCAACATAATGATGTTTTAGGTTATCATATATGTGATCCATTGGAATGTGCACCACCGCCACCCAGTCATCATGTGTTTACTGATGGGCACCAGGCTATGGATATTGACACAAGTTTAGATTCAGTGCGCTTTGGATATCAATTTTATTGTGATCGTCGTTTGGGTGCGGTCAAATTGATGTTTCAAAAAACCATGACTCAATATACATTGGTAAATCAATTTACTGATTTACCGGCATTAGTTCACCAAACTTTTCCATGGGTGGCACATGGTTAAGTTAACGGTCGATCAGATGCATGCACTGTCTAAGTTGCGTGATATACACACCCAGCCCTGGACCAATTTACTGGCCATATTATTAATCGTCCTTGGATTATTCATGTTATGTATGATCTATAGATACGTTTATTTTTCTCAGAGAAACACAGCACGTCGTGCAGGCTTATTACTATTAAATCGAATAGATACCCTGAGTCCTAATGAGCAAAGCGCATGCGTGGTGGATATTTTAAAGCGGGTTGCCTTGGCGTATTATCCGCGAGTGCAAGTTGCTGGATTACATGGTGAAGCATGGTTAGATTTTTTAAAATCCAGTGCAAAAAATGTGGATTTTTTTTGTATACGTGATCTGTTGTTGGTACTACCTTATCAACAGTCTGTAGAAACACAAGTTGTAGATCAGTCAGACTTGCAACTATTATGTGTATATGCAAAAAAATGGATTAAACAGCAAAAGGCGGTCAAATGCAGATGAATGTACATGCATTAACCATGGGCCAAATCAGCAATTGGTTTAAGCCGCGTCCGAAAAATGCAAATAAAGGTGACTTTGGCCACGTGTTGGTAATTGGTGGTGATTATGGCATGCCGGGGGCGGTACGAATAGCAGCAGAGGCGGCTGCTCGCACTGGAGCTGGTTTGGTAACTGTAATCACGCGCCCAGAGCATGTGGCCAGCACAGTTAGTATGCGGCCAGAGATTTTATGTTATGGCGTAGATGATATTAGTTTATTCTCAGAGTTAGTTGATCGTGCGACAGTGATTGTGCTTGGACCAGGTTTAGGCCACTCAGATTGGTCTAAACAATTTATTGAGCCTGTGCTTAATTGTAAGCAGCCGTTGTTAGTGGATGCTGATGGTTTAAATTTGCTTGCATCGATGGGTTTGGCTCAGAGTGCTCGAGAAAACTGGATCTTGACTCCACATCCTGGAGAAGCTGCGCGTTTGCTGGGGTTAACTGTGAATGAGATTCAATCAGATCGTCCGCGTGCTTGTTTAGCTTTGCGCAAACGTTACGGTGGGGTTATTGTGTTAAAAGGTCAGCACACGCTAGTTGCGGCAAAAGATTCGCTTTTGGTATATTGTCCGGCAGGTAATCCGGGAATGGCAAGCGCAGGCATGGGTGATTTGCTCAGCGGTATGATTGCTGGGTTGCTCGCCCAGGGGCTAACATTAGCACATGCAGCTCAAGCTGGAGTTATGCTACATGCCACGGCGGGTGATCGCGCAGCTCAACAGCACTCCCAGATTGGTTTATTAGCCAGTGATTTATTGTTAGAGCTGCCGGCATTACTTAATGAGTTAGTCTAACCCAAATTATGCTTCTATTGGGGTCATGTGTTGCAATAAGATGCTCTTGTGAGAGTATATTGAACTCATGTTTGCACTGCTTTGCAAGTTTTATTGCAAGTAGCAGGCAGTGCAGTATAAAATCCATGTTTATAACTGTTTAAATAATAAAAGGAGAGGGTGTGGGTGCTTTTTTGAGGCATAAGCTGATAGCAGCACTGATTGCATGCGCCTCTTTGTCAGCGTATGCATTAGAGGTTGAACAGGGTTATTATCCTGCATACCCGCCGACCAAATCGACTGATAGTTCACGTGCACAACTAATTAGCCACGGTGAGTATGTGGCTAAAATGGGCAACTGTATCAGCTGTCATACTAACGTAAAGGCCGGAACCCCTGCATACGCTGGAGGTCTTCCCATAGAGACTCCATTCGGAACTTTTTATAGTCCAAACATTACTCCAGATAAAAAAACTGGCATTGGCTCATGGACCTTGCAGGATTTTACTCGTGCCATGAGAGAAGGCCTCTCACCATCTGGTGAAAATTATTTTCCAGTGTTCCCATTTGCTTACTTTGCAAATATTACAGACGATGATATACGTGCGTTATATGAATATTTTATGAGCTTGACGGCGGTTGAACAACAAAATAAAACTTTGCCATTCCCGTTTAATATTCCGGGCGCTAGATTATCATTATGGGGCTGGAAATTATTGTTTTTTTACCCCAACCAAGCTTTAGAAAAAGATCCAAAACAATCCGATGAATGGAATCGCGGGCATTATCTGGTTGATAGCTTAGGCCATTGCAGCATGTGTCATACACCACTAAATGCACTGGGTTCACCAGTGGCCCGTCATTATCTAACCGGTACATTTATAGATGGTTATTGGGCGCCTAATATTACATCTAAAGGATTAGAGTCTGCAACTTCAGAAGAAGTTACGGAGGTTTTTTCACACGGAATATTAATTAATAACGCTGGACCTGTGGCTGGACCAATGTCTGAGGTAACTTACAACAGCTTAAGGTATCTAACTAAACAAGATCAGCTGTCGATTGCTGTATATTTAAAAACAGTTGTGAGCCAAGATCGCCTGGCGATTGCTGCAGATAATAATGCGCCAAGTTTGACGCGTGGTGCCGTCGTTTACCGTGCCGTGTGCACCACGTGCCATCAAGATGGTCAAATGGGAGCGCCAAGAATTGGTGATGGTGCAAACTTGACTGCTCGAATGAAAGACAGAGGTTTGGCCGGCCTGTACCATAATGTCGTTGCTGGATATAATAGCATGCCATATAAAGGCGCATGTGTTACCTGCTCGGTTCAGGATATAGAAAGTGCGGTTGATTACTTGCTAAATGCTTCGTTGACACGCTCTCAGATTTTAGATTTAAAAAATCATAGCGTGAAAAAATCTCCAGTCGATGGTGAGAGAATTTACACAGAGAAGTGTAGTGTATGTCATAGCAATGGTCATATAGGTGCGCCAATAGTTGGGGACGTAGCGCAATGGAAACCATTAATTGCGCAAAACATTGATGTTTTGGTTGAGAACACAGTGAATGGTTCCAAGCATCCATCTAAAGCTGCATGCAATAAATGCAGCACGGGTGATGTGATCGCTGCTATCAAATATATGGTAGAGCATTCAAAACCAGCGTCCAATACAATTGAAAATTACTCTTTGTGGTAGGTGAATGCATGCGAATTAGATTTAAGTTGCTCCATCCAGGCTGGTTACATCTCCTGGCGTTGTTTTGTTCTGGGCTAATAATTAATCCAGCATTTGCTGGAGCTGATTATTGGCAAATGAATATGTATAAGGGAGTAACCCCCATCAGTCACGCGATTTATGATTTACATATGATCGCGATAGCTGTGTGCGGAGCCATAGGTTTAGTGGTATTTGGAGTCATGTTTTATGCTTTGATTTATCATCGTAAATCTAAAGGATATACCGCTGCAACATTCCATACCAATACACGTTTAGAATTTATATGGACGATTTTACCGTTTCTAATATTAGTTGGTTTGGCATTTCCTGCGACAAAAACACTAATCAAAATGGACGACAGCAGCCAAGCCGACGTTACGATTAAAGTTGTAGGTTATCAGTGGAAATGGCAGTATCAATACCTGGATCAAGGTTTAAGTTTTTTCAGCCAGCTCTCTACACCGTATACTCAAATTCGGAATGAAATACCCAAAGGACAGTGGTATCTATTAGAAGTTGATCGACCCTTAGTTGTTCCAGTGAATAAGAAAATACGTTTTCTTGTGACATCAAACGATGTTGTGCATTCATGGTGGGTACCTGAGTTAGGAATTAAACGTGATGCGATACCTGGTTTTATGCATGAAGCCTGGGCACGCATTCAACATCCAGGTACTTATAGAGGACAATGCGCAGAGTTGTGTGGGATAAATCATGGATTCATGCCTATAGTAGTGCGCGCAGTGAGTCAGGAAAAATTTAATGCATGGGTGGAGGCCGAAGCATTGGCTGAGGCTAAAAATACTGATTCTGCTGCCAGCAGGACCATGAGTCGAACTGAGTTGATGACAATGGGCAAGGCCAGATACGACGCTGTTTGCTCCGCATGCCATCAACAAAATGGCCGTGGGATTCCGCCGATGTTTCCTGCCTTAAAAGGCAGCTCAATTGCCGTTGGGCGCCCGATTGAACGTCATATAAGTTTGATATTAAATGGCGTGCCAGGAACCGCAATGCAATCATATAAAGATTCATTAACCAATGAAGAGATAGCTGCGGTCATTACTTATGAACGTAATGCCTGGGAGAATAACACTAATGATGATGTGCAGCCTGCAGATATTATTGCTGTGCGTAATTCGCAGATCATTGTGCCTAAAATGGTTAAAAAAGCTCAAGCAGGAGGATTACAATGAGTCACACGTTGACCCATGAAGTAGATCATGCGCACGGTCCAGAACAAGGTCGAGGTGTGATTGGTTTTATGAAACGTTGGTTATTCACGACCAATCATAAAGACATTGGCACTTTATACATGTTTTTAGCTATGTTTAGTTTTTTTGTTGCAGGTGGCATGGCTTTATTGATTCGTTTAGAGTTATGGCAGCCAGGGGCGAGGTTTATTGATCCTAATTTCTATAATCAAATGACAACCATGCATGGATTAATCATGCTGTTTGGCGTTGTTATGCCAGCTTTTACCGGAATGGCGAATTGGCAAATTCCGTTGATGATTGGTGCACCAGATATGGCGTTACCACGCTTGAATAATTGGAGTTTTTGGCTGTTACCATTTGCTTTTTGTTTATTAGGTTCGACGATGTTTCACAGTGGGGGCGGGCCTAACTTTGGTTGGACCATGTACGCACCATTGTCGACTAAATACGCACCGCCAAGCACTGATTTTATGATTTTTGCAGTGCATATGATGGGTATATCATCAATTTTGGCCTCGATTAATATTATTGCTACGATATTTAATTTACGTGCTCCGGGCATGACATGGATGAAAATGCCTATGTTTGTCTGGACTTGGTTAATCACAGCCTTTTTATTAATTGCAATCATGCCGGTACTTGCTGGGTGTGTAACGATGATGTTAGCCGATCGTCATTTTGGCACTAGTTTTTTTGAGGCTGCCGGTGGGGGCGATCCTGTTTTATTCCAACATATTTTTTGGTTTTTTGGTCATCCAGAGGTATATGTATTGGTGCTACCAGCTTTTGGGGTGATTTCAGAAATCATACCAACATTTAGCCGTAAGCCTTTGTTTGGTTATCAGTTTATGGTTTATGCGGTGATTATTATTGCTGTATTATCTTTTGTGGTATGGGTGCACCATATGTTTACAACAGGTGTCCCTTTGGGTGCTGAATTGTTTTTCATGTACAGTACAATGTTGATCTCGGTGCCCACAGGGATTAAAGTTTTTAACTGGGTGGGTACTATGTACAAAGGCTCGATGACCTTTGAGACCCCAATGTTGTTTGCAGTTGCCTTTGTTCTGTTATTTACTATAGGCGGATTTACTGGCCTGATGCTATCTTTAGTGCCAGCAGACTATCAATATCAAGACACATATTTTGTGGTTGGGCATTTTCACTATGTGTTAGTTCCGGGTGTGATATTTGCGCTTATGGGGGCAACGTATTATTGGCTGCCTAAATGGACTGGCCATTGGTATAATGAAACACTGGGTAAATGGCATTTTTGGTTGAGCGTGATTGCCGTTAACGTTACATTTTTCCCCATGCATTTTTTAGGTCTTGCGGGCATGCCGCGTCGAGTGCCAGATTATGCGTTGCAGTTTACTAATTTTAATATTGTGGTTTCTGTAGGGGCATTTGTATTCGGGTTTTCACAGCTCCTGTTTTTATATAATGTGATTAAAACAGTCCGTGGCGGACGTGCAGCGTCGGCACAAGTCTGGGAAGGTGCACGCGGTTTGGAATGGACTTTGTCCTCACCGCCACCATATCACTCATTTACGATTCCGCCGGTGATTATTGATGATCCATTGAGGCATGGCTGATGCAGAAACCATCTGTACGCCTGTTAGTTATTCTGACGGCCATTGTCTTGGGGATGTTTGCTTTTGGTTTTGCCTTGGTGCCGATCTATAATAGTTTATGTAAAACTTTAGGTATCAATGGAAAAACCAATCCAGCAGCGGTAGCTTACGATGAAAAAACCTCAAAAGTAGCCAAGAATCGCAGCGTGTTAGTCCAGTTTATTGCGACTAATCATCAAGGGGTGCCGTGGGCGTTTTATCCACGAACAACTCACTTGAAGATTCATCCTGGGCAAATGGCTAAACTTGCTTTTTACGCGGAAAATAAAACCGATCACCGTATGACTGTGCAGGCAATTCCCAGTGTAACCCCAGGAATTGCAGCAAAATATTTGAAAAAAACTGAGTGTTTTTGCTTTACTCAGCAGACATTAAATGGTCATGAGGCCATGGAAATGCCACTAATGTTTCACTTAGACATTGATTTACCTGAAAGCGTACACACAATCACTTTGGCGTACACTTTATTTGACGTAACTGATCGACACTAGGAGATTACCATGAGCGGGCATGGCGCATATTACGTACCAAAACCTAGCCACTGGCCTTTGGTCGCGTGCATTGGATTAACGATACTTTTGGTTGGGGCGGCCTCTTGGTTGCACCATGATTGGTACGGTCCTTATGTGTTGGTTTTAGGCCTGGCATGCTTGTTTTTTATGATGTTTGGCTGGTTTGGTCAATTAATTTATGAAAATCAAAAAGGTGTATTTGATCTGCAGGTTGATCGTTCATTTCGCTTGGGTATGGCGTGGTTTATTTTTTCTGAAGTATGCTTTTTCGGTGCATTTTTTGGAGCACTGTTTGCTGCCAGGTGCTTGATTTTGCCAGAATTAAGTGGATTGACTAGACCGATCACACATATAACGTTGTGGCCAGATTTTAACTCGACATGGCCTGTGCTCAAGAATCCAAATAATATGACATTTGTTGGCGCGTACCAATCGATGGGCGCATGGGGCTTGGCCGCCATTAACACTGCTGTTTTATTAACTTCTAGCGTGACAGTAACTTGGGCTCATTGGGCTTTAAGATTGAATAAACGGGTCCAATTGAACGTAGGCTTGGCCGTAACTGTAGCTCTGGGGATTTTCTTTTTATATTTACAAGCACATGAATATTATGATGCGTACACCGAAATGAATTTAACCTTAGATGCAGGGATTTACGGCACAACATTTTTCATGCTCACCGGATTCCATGGACTTCATGTAACCATAGGCACCTTAATGCTATGTGTGATGTTAGCTCGCGTATTACGTGGCCACTTTACTCCTGAGCGGCATTTTGCCTTTGAGGCTGTGGCTTGGTATTGGCATTTTGTAGATGTTGTGTGGTTATTCTTGTTTGTGTTTGTATATTGGTTGTAGGGCAATAATTGATTGATTTTACCTGAGGCAATCGACGGCGTAATTTATCGCTATAATATTAATAAGAATATCTATATATTAGAGCAATTCATTATGCCTAGCGATGCAATCCTAGCTACAGCAGAAATATACAAATCATTGGTTTCTGAACAATTTGAGGTAATGGTAAGGAAACTTGTTGAAAGCAATGAACTAACAAATATCACAGGCCATAATAAGCAATACGCTGGCTTATTGGTATACATGAAAGAGATGGCCGAAACTAGTCTTAAAGAAATAGACAGCCCAGGGATATCAAATAAATTAGATGAGCTATTAAAAAAAATCAATATCTTACTTAATTTGCTTATTAATTTTAAATTCTTGGAAATTATTGGCATGACATCACAACTAAAGACCGTATTAGATGAATGCCTTGAGTTAATACAAGTTGAATCCAGCGGCCAGGGCTGCTTGAACCTGTATAAAACAGTCTATTTATTTGCGCATATGATAAAGCAAGCATCTTGGGCTAGGTTGTATAGCAATATAATAGAGCAGATACTCACTCTTAGCTCATCAAAAATCGCAAAGTTAGAGTCGCCCACTCCAGTTCCTGAAAGCCTTATTACGCGCACTCAGTCAGACGAAGACCATCATGATGAATACAATAGCATGATGCAATTGTGCGATAATTGGAAGAAGATTACAGATAAACAGAAAAGTGATGAACAGACAATTACAAAACTCATGAAG
>CANNIJ010000033.1 GCA_947505025.1 Legionellaceae bacterium
GGCCGGCGTAGGTGCGAATAACTAATGCAGTAAATGCTTGTGTGAATGCTACTTTTTCTGCCGCACTCGCACTCATCCAGGCTGCACGGCCTAACACCGAACGTGACATCCCTTGAACATCCACATGAGGCAATAACTCCTGTCGAATCACTGCGTTAATTACCGCATGATTAGATTGTAAATGTCCTTGATGCTGTTTTAATGTTGCAATAATCCTGTTTGAGGCGTTCTCGAGCATTAGCCCTGGTGATGGTTGTGCATTTATCTGTGCCGCCCAGATCGCTAAAATAAAACACATAATGCGTTTAAATACCATCATATTCACCTATTTTTTGACGTTAAACAGCAACTGTCCAATTAGATTCTCTAGAATCATTGCCTCTTGGGTTTTAGCAATCACATCACCTTGGGTTAAAAATTTGTGATCAGAAGATTCGTCCTCAAATCCAGGTAATATACTAATGTAATTCGATCCCAGCAACCCCTGAGTTAATATCCGCGCAGACACGTCCTCAAATGGAATCGGTTGATGGGTGTATAACGCTAAAGTTACTTTAGCGTTCAATTGCTCTGGCTGTAGCTCAATTCGAGTAACCTCACCTACCTTGACACCTGAGACAGTCACTGGAGCGCGTACTTTCAAACCACCAATGTCTGTAAAACTAGCTGTTACCGAATAGGTTTTAATGGGGAAAATCACCGAAAGATCACTGACTTTAAGTGCCATAACTATAAAAGCTAATAATCCGAGCACCAGAAAAATTCCCACACTCAAATCAACATAACGTGCGTTGTCCTTGCGCATCCTAGCTCCCTCCCATCATCATGGCCGTCAATAAAAAATCAAATCCCAGGACCGTTAAAGAAGCATAGACTACTGTTTGCGTAGTTGCATGACTTATACCGTCAGCAGTTGGTACACAGGTGAAACCTTGATAAACTGCAATCCATAACACCATCCACGCAAAAACCACACTTTTAATCACACCACCCAAAACATCGTAACGAAAACTTACTGCCGCTTGCATATTTGACCAAAAACTACCCGCATCTAAGCCCAGCCATTGCACACCTACGGCATAACCACCGTAAATCGCAATCACTGCAAATAATAAAGTTAACAATGGCAAACTCAAGCAGCCCGCAATAAAACGTGGATAAATCATATGTCCAAATGGATCTACACCCATCATATCCATACTAGACAACTGTTCAGTAGCTTTCATGAGACCAAGTTCCGCAGTCAATGCCGTGCCGGCACGCCCCGCAAACAATAATGCGCTGATCACTGGGCCAAGTTCACGTACAATACTCAGCGCTAGAAAAGGTCCAAGCTGACTCAAAGCACCAAACTTTTCTAGTGTATGATAACCTTGCAAACCTACCACCATACCAATAAACAGTGCCGAAACACCGATAATCAAGCATGACCTAACACCAATAGAATAAATCTGCGCACGTATCATAGACCATAGTCCATGTTTAAATGGCACGCGCCAAATTAACCGGGCTAAAAAGATTCCTGATCGCCCAAGACCTGCAAGCACTGTACACGTCACATTACCCAGTCTAGACAGCCGATTCAACACCGTATCAAGCATGTAATAACTCCTCACGATAATGAGGTGCAGGATAATGGAATGGCACCACTCCATCAGATAGACCGTGCATAAACTGCCGAACTTCTGGCTGCATTGAGTGCATTAAAACATCCGGAGTTCCTGACGCAACCACGCGCCCTCCGGCCAATAAGTAAACATAATCAGCTATAGAGCATGTTTCTGCCACATCATGTGACACGATAATGGTTGTAGTTTGCAACAATTGATTTAATCGTTTAATTAATCGAACTAGCACGCCCATTGAAATAGGATCTTGGCCGGTAAATGGCTCATCGTACATCATTAACTCAGGATCTAAAGCTAAAGCCCGCGCCAGTGCCACACGACGCGCCATTCCTCCAGACAAGTCTGCTGGCATTAAAGTTGCAGCACCACGCAAACCCACAGATTCTAATTTCATCAACACAATATCGCGTAACATGTTTGCTGAGAGCCGGGTGTGCTCACGCAGGGGAAAGGCTACGTTATCAAAGACGGAAAGGTGCGTAAACAAAGCACTGTTTTGAAATAACAGCCCCATATTCCGCCGCAATATATACAAATCATGGCGCGAAATTTGATGCACGTTTTGTTCGCGCAACCAAATGCTTCCAGAATCTGGAGCCAGCAAACCACCAATTAAACGCAAAAGCGTGGTTTTACCGCTGCCACTTGCACCCATGATTGCAGTAATCTTGCCACGAGGAATAACCAAATCAACCTCGTTAAAAATTAACCGGTCGCCATGGGCAAAGCAAAGTTTTCGGACGTCAACCAGAGGTTCATCCATCACATTCTCTCACGACCAGATCAGTCTATTTGATAGTTATAGAGTATAACCCGACCAATACAAGTATTGCGAATCATTTGATGAGATTTGACCGGTTATTAGAGTGAATATGCGCATTTGTGTTGAAATTCAACCATGACTGGGTTGAGCGTACCCATCCGTGGTGTCAGACTTCAGGGTGCACGTTTGTGCAGTGGTCCTGCACTCTTATCACGGCTGTCACATTAAAATTTAATCAACAGGAGTTAGTTGCATGCGAGTAAATTTGTCGATGACAATATAAAATTGTTCTAAATTCAGATAATCTTCCCGGAAATTTTAGGATTGGAATATATTGCGACTACTTAAACGCATTAAAAATCATCTGCATTAAGCCGTCTAATGCAGATATAGTGGCGTCCAGGTGCGTGGCAAAAACTCCCATGACGACAAAACTTAAACCTTTGGCACCTATACCCTTAGATCCCTTTCTACCACTATTTGGATCACTTGCATGTGCTAATAAAACACATCCACGTACAAACCAAATCACTCCGGCCGTTGCTATAATGGCACGCATATATACATAAATGTTGAGTGGTTTTGCTGCTGTGTATTCTAATACGCTGCTACTGCCAAAAAATGTTTCAGCCAACGTATTTACCATAGACGGCATGTAAATTAATGCTGCACCAGCCACTAAATAAGCTAATGGTACGTTTAAACCTGTTTGTGCGGATTTTGCAGAACCTATAGTTTCTTTCAACTTTAAAATTGCATGCACAATAAAAAGTACGCCAAAAACATAACCTAAGCCTGAGATCAGCGATTGTACGCTGCTCATACTCGCACTCAAGTTGCCAATCATACTGATTAGATCCAAATTACCCATCCATTATTGTATGTAATATGTCATAATATATGCCGGATCAGGCCCTAATGACTAGAGAAGACAAGCATATGCAAGTTAAAACTATTCCCATTACACTGGAAAAAACCAAAATGCTGAGCAGCACCGTCAGACATTTTACTTTTAGTACTCCAGAGAGATTTAATTATACTCCAGGTCAATTTATCACCATGCACTTCGAGCATCAAGGTAAAACTCTGCGACGTAGTTACAGTATCGCTAATGTGCCAGCAAATGACAATTATATTGAATTTGCTGCTACTTATGTGGCCACAGGGCCAGGTACGCAAATATTATTTAATTTGCAAACTGGAGATCAAATACAGGTTAATGGACCATTTGGTCGATTAATTTTAAAAGAGCCAGTGCCGGAGCGTTACTTACTAATTGCCACTGGTACCGGCGTGACTCCTTATCGTGCAATGCGTGAAGTATTGAAACAACGTCTAGATGCAAATCCAAAGATGCATGTAAAACTTCTCTTGGGCGTGCAAACTTGCGCAGATATTTTATATGAAGCAGAGTTCTTGGCTTGGGCCAAAGAATCACCCAGATTTAGCTTTAATGCATATGTAAGCCGTGAGCCTGAGTCTACTATCTTAGCGGCACATCAAGTGCGTGGCCGAGTAAATACTGCATATGCACAACTAGAATTACAAGCAGAAAATGATCTGATTTATTTATGCGGAAATCCTGCTATGATTGACGACAGTTTTGAGTACTTAAAACAACATGGATTTTCAACACAACAAATCATTCGTGAAAAATATATCTCAGCCTAGGAGCGCTAATAATCATGTATTACAATGAATTATCAACAACAATGGAACATTTATTGCAGACCGGCAAAGGGCTATTGGCTGCTGATGAAAGTACTACAACACTCAGTAAACGATTTGCTGCTATTGGCGTGGAAAATACCGAGGAAAACCGACGTGCATACCGCGCATTATTAGCCGAAACTCCAGGATTGCATGCTTATATTCATGGAGTGATTTTACATGAAGAAACCTTTCAACAACATGCCGCCAATGGCGAGCGTATTACTTCAATCTTTGAAGAGCAAGGGATCATAACAGGGATCAAAGTTGATCAAGGCTTAGATTTCTTTCCTAACAGTGAACATGAAAAAATTACTCTGGGACTAGATGGCTTAAGCGCAAGACTTGAGCACTTTAAAGCTCAGGGCGCACGTTTTGCTAAATGGCGTAATGTGTATAATATTTCAGATTTCACACCTAGTCACGCAGCTGTACGCACCGGAGCTGACACTTTAGCCAGATATGCCGCAACATGCCAAGCTAACGGTATTGTGCCTGTTGTTGAACCTGAAGTATTGATGGACGGTATCCATTCAATAGAAGACTGTGCTGATGCCACTGAAATAGTTCTACATGAATTGTTCCATGCGTTATTTCTACATCGCGTAGAACTAGAACTCATGATTCTCAAGCCAAACATGATCATCTCTGGTAAAGACAATATTCCCAGTAGCTGTGCCGAAGATGTTGCCGACTATACAATCAACGTATTCAGGAACACTATCCCTGCAGCAGTACCGGCGATTATGTTTTTATCCGGCGGGCAAACCCCACAACAAGCAACCGCAAATTTAAATGCTATGCAACAACTAGACACACAACCCTGGCAATTAAGTTTTTCATATGGACGAGCACTGCAAGAAGAGTGCCTGGCAAAATGGGCCGGACATAATCATCAAGCAGCCCAAACAGCATTGTTACATCGTGCACGTTTATTACATTTAGCTTGCTTGGGAGAATATGATTCAGCTATGGAAGTCTAAGGGCTTTGAGAACTTAGAATCTTCCAGAACCAATAAAAAACCCACCATATGGTGGGTTTTTTATTTCTAACTGAAAAGCTTGGACTTACATCATGCCCATGCCGCCCATACCGCCCATGCCGCCCATACCACCAGCGTCACCAGCTGAGTCATCTTTTTTCGGTGCATCAGCAATCATGCATTCTGTTGTCAACATCAAACTTGCGATTGAGGCTGCGTTTTGTAATGCAGTACGTGTTACTTTAGTTGGATCCAAGATGCCCATTTTAACCATGTCGCCGTATTCACCAGTTGCTGCGTTAAATCCGTAGTTACCTGAATTCTGAGCGACTTGGTTGATCACGACACTAGGTTCGTAACCAGCATTTTCAACAATCTTACGCATTGGCGCTTCAACTGCACGACGTAAAATATCAATACCCATGTTGATGTCTGGATTTGTGCCTTTCAAGCCGTCTAGAACTTTTTGCGCACGAATCAATGCAACACCACCACCAGCAACAATGCCCTCTTCGACTGCAGCACGAGTTGCATGCAATGCATCTTCAACACGAGCTTTTTTCTCTTTCATTTCAATTTCAGTCGCTGCGCCAACTTTGATCACCGCAACACCGCCGGCCAATTTAGCTACGCGTTCTTGCAATTTTTCACGATCATAATCAGAACTTGTTTCAGCCATTTGCGCACGAATTTGTGTAATACGATCAGTGATATCTGCAACCTTGCCTGCACCATCAATAATTGTAGTATTGTCTTTGGTTATCAAAATACGCTTGGCTGTACCCAAATCTTCCATAGAAGAATTTTCCAAGCTTTTACCGATTTCTTCAGAAATAACTTGTGCACCAGTCAGGATCGCAATGTCTTGTAACATAGCTTTACGTCGATCACCAAAGCCAGGAGCCTTAACCGCGCAAACCTTAACAATTCCACGCATGTTGTTTACAACTAAAGTAGCCAGTGCTTCGCCTTCAACATCTTCAGCCACAATCAATAATGGACGACCTGATTTTGCAACGCCTTCAAGTACAGTCAACATATCACGAATATTTGTGATTTTCTTGTCAACCAATAATACCAAAGGTTGTTCAAGTTCAGCTGACATATTTTGTTGATTATTAATGAAGTATGGAGAAACATAACCACGGTCAAACTGCATGCCTTCAACTACACTCAACTCATTATCTAGGCCGTTGCCATCTTCAACAGTGATCACACCTTCTTTGCCAACTTTTTTCATTGCATCGGCAATTAATTCACCAATAACAACGTCTGAGTTTGCACTAATGCTGCCTACTTGTGCAATTTTATGCTCGTCTTTGCATGGTTCAGACAGATCTTTCAAGCACTGAGTAATCGCTAATACACCTTTATCAATCCCACGCTTTAAGTCCATAGGATTCATGCCAGCAGCAACCGCTTTATTACCTTCAACTAAAATTGCATGGGCTAAAACAGTAGCTGTTGTGGTGCCATCGCCGGCGCTGTCAGATGTTTTAGATGCAACTTCTTTAACCATCTGCGCACCCATGTCTTCAAAAGCATCTTTGAATGACAAAACTTTTGCAACAGATACACCATCTTTAGTAATGGTTGGAGCACCAAATGAACTAGATAAAATTGCATTACGTCCACGTGGTCCTAGTGTAGCACCAACAGCTTTAGCTAATAAGCTAACACCAGCTACCATTTTAGCTCGTGCTGCGTCACCAAAAAGTAAATCTTTTGACATTTTGAATGTCCTCCGTTATATATTAATTATTTTGTAATTACAGCCATGAGGTCGTCTTCACGCATCACAACCAACTCCTGGCCATCAATCTTAACTTCAGTACCGGTGTATTTACCAAACAAAACAACATCACCAACTTGTACGGCAATTGCACGTACACTGCCATTGTCCAGAGCTTTGCCCAGGCCCACAGCAATTACTTCTCCACGCATAGGTTTTTCAGCAGCACTATCTGGAATCACAATGCCACCAGCTGTAGTACGCTCATCTTCCAATCGGCGAACAACTACTCGATCATGTAAAGGACGAATACTCATATCTTGTTTTCTCCTGTTTTTTAATTAACTTCACATTGCAGCGCGCGCGCTCAAATGCGTTGTATTGAAACATAATGCAGATACCTGCTATACTTTGTGCGGTTACAAGTTAACGATTAAGATGCCTGCTGCTGGACACGCCGTAATCGATAACCGCGCACATAATAGATGGGGGGCATCCTATTTTTTTCAAGGGTTATCAAAAAATAAAGAGGCTGATCTATGAAAAAAATTTACTTAACACTGTTCATAGTTCTTTGGTCTGTATCGGCCTTAGCTGTGCCATTAAGCAACAAACTCGCATTTCCATTAAAAATAACTCAAATTAACCCGCATAAAATTAAATTAGACTGGTCATTGCCAGATGGTTACTTTATTTACAAAAAAAGCATCCTGATCGCACTGTCCAATCAGCCAAATCTTAAAATCAATCCACCGACTTTGCCTGCAAGCATCACCAAAATGACTAATCTTGGAACCATACTGGAAATTTATCGAAATCATCTGAATGTAATTGTTAACCTGCCCGCAGCAATCACACAAAAAGACACCATAACCATTAAATTTCAAGGCTGTGCCGATGCTGGATATTGTTACCCGCCAATCACCGTCAAACACCATATTACCCAAACCAGCAGATCGAACTCTAGTAAGCTCTGGCAATTATTGGTTTTTTATGGATTCGGACTGTTATTATCATTCACTCCGTGCGTGTTACCTATGATACCAATTCTTTCTGGGTTGATAGTCGGTCAACGTAAGCCGGCATCCACGCGCAAAGCTTTTTTACTGTCACTTTCATATGTAATGAGTATGTCTGTAATGTACAGTATCATAGGCGGATTCATCGCCTTAATGGGTGCTAACTTACAAATCGCTATGCAAGCCCCTGGCATGATCATTGCCTTTAGTGGACTGTGTTTTGTAATTGGATTATCTATGTTCGATGTATATCAATTCAAATTGCCATTAGCTTGCCAACGTTTTCTATCTGGTATGACGCAACATCAAGCTGGCGGAGAATATCTGGGAGCCGCAGTTATGGGCGCACTATCCATTCTTATTCTGTCGCCTTGTGTCACCGCACCAATGATTGGCGCCTTGGGTTATGTTGCACAAACAGGCAGCGGATTATTTGGTTTTTTTGCCTTATTTGCTTTGGGCTTGGGCATGGGAACGCCGTTATTAGTCATTGGCACTTCTGCTGGTAAAATTTTGCCTAAAACTGGTCCATGGATGAACATGATCAAACACTTTTTTGGCCTGGTATTTTTTGCACTGGGACTGCATTTGATCTCACGCTTTCTGCCGCCACCATTAACCATGGGGATTTGGGCCGGATTATTGATGTTTTGTAGTTTGTATTTGCGCCCTTTTCAACGAGCTACATGCGCAAGTGAAACAATTACTCAAACCCTGGGTTTGATGGGTTTTATTTATAGTATTCTAATATTGATCGGCTGCAGTCTTGGACATCAAAATCCGTGGTTACCTCTGGTAACAAGTGTGCCCGCAGTAAAACATACCGTAACCATTAAAGACAACCGTATAACTAGCCCACAAGTTCTAGAACGTGCTCTATCCAATGCACTGGGTAAACCGGTACTGATTTATTTTTCCGCTGATTGGTGTGCCTCTTGTAAATGGGTACATGACTATTTACTCCAGCAAACGCCTGTACAAACAGCACTTAAATCATTTGTTATATTGCAAGTAGATATTACTCAGCAAAATCAAAACAGCACTACTTTGCTCAAAAAATACGGAGTAATCGCGCCTCCAACTTTTATCTTTTTAAATGCACAAGGGCAAGAGCAGACCAGCATGCGCATCACAGGTGAACCTAAAATGCATGATCTGATCAATAATTTGAATAGCACAAAAACACAGGAACTATAGACAAATATACTCGAAATCTGCTATGTTGTTTTGAAATGGAATGCTAAAGACACCAAGGAGCTGGGAACATGAAAGCACAACGTTGCGAGGATAATGAAACAACGATTAACAACAACTGTGACGGACAAATTCATCCATCTCCTCAGCCTTTAAAAAGCAAGTTAGAGAGACGGCGACAGATTGAAGATCTGAATGAAAAAAGACGCTTACATAAAGAATTCTCTGATTTTTAAGACTTACTTGAAGGATTTCACATGACAGAACTCTCAGCACATTTATCTTTAGATGGACGAACAACCTGTGAACTGCCAGTATTACATCCTACTCTAGGTCAAGATGTAATTGATATTGGCAAACTTAGTGCTCAAGGTCTGTTTACTTATGATCCTGGATTCATGTCTACAGCTGCATGTGAATCAAAAATCACGTATATTGATGGTGATAATGGAACCTTGTTATATAGAGGCTATCCTATAGAACAATTAGCCGAAAAAAAGGACTTCCTGGATGTCTGTTATTTACTCCTTAATAGTGAACTACCTGATCCGGCGCAACGCATAGCCTTTACTAATCTAATTAATAATCACACTATGGTGCATCAACAAATCTACCAGTTTTTAAATGGTTTTCGCCGAGACGCGCATCCGATGGCAATCATGGTTGGAATTGTTGGTGCATTATCTGCTTTTTATCATGACTCAATGGATTTAAATAACGAACAAGATCGTTATATGTCCGCGATTCGTCTGATATCTAAAATGCCTACAATCGCAGCCATGAGTTATAAATACTCAATCGGTCAGCCATACATGTATCCACAAAACAAACTATCCTATGCTGAGAATTTTTTACACATGATGTTTGGAGTTCCGTCTGAAAATATATTACCTAATCCGGTACTAATTAAGGCAATGGATACAATTTTCACGCTGCACGCTGATCATGAGCAAAATGCAAGTACATCAACCGTGCGGCTAGCCGGATCTACCGGAGCCAACCCTTATGCCTGTATCTCAGCAGGAATCAGTGCTTTGTGGGGTCCAGCACATGGTGGGGCCAATGAAGCATGTTTAATGATGCTTCAAGAAATTGGTGATATATCTCATATTCCAGAATACATAAAGCGTGCAAAAGACAAAAATGACAGCTTTAGATTGATGGGCTTTGGACATAGGGTATATAAAAGCTATGATCCAAGAGCCAAAGTCATGCGTGAAACTTGCTACAATGTTTTAACCGAGGTTGGTGCACACAATGAACCACTGTTTAAATTAGCGATGGAATTAGAACGCATTGCTTTAGAAGATCCATATTTTATCGATAAAAAACTTTACCCTAATGTTGATTTTTACTCTGGTTTAACCTTAAGTGCCATAGGGATCCCGACGAATATGTTTACGGTGATCTTTGCATTAGCTAGAACTGTTGGCTGGATGTCGCACTGGTTAGAAATGACCGCAGGACCGGCTAAAATAGGCCGACCACGGCAGTTATACACCGGAGAAAAACAGCGAAATGTAAAATAGATTATATCTACACAGAGCATCCTCTTAAGCGCTGGTTATCCAGCGTTATTTTTACGCTGGAAACACTAAAAGGCTGGCCACTGAAAACAATATACTAATCACTCAGCCTTAAATTCAGGCAAAGTAACGGTTCGCGCTTGCTGAACTAAATCGGTCAATGTAGATAACGGTATACATCCTGATTCAGAATAAATCGCTACTCCAGCTTTAAATACCATAACATGCGGAATCGATCTAATATTAAACGCTTCAGATAATTCTTTTTCTACTTCAACATTAACTTTGCCAAAGAAAATATCCGCAGACTGAGCTGCCGCCTGTTCATATACATCCTCGAATTGTTTGCATGGCACACACCAGTGTGCAAAAAAATCAAGAAAAACAATATTATGTTCTTGAATCAATGATTCAAACGTATCTGCACCGATCCAAAAAGTGTTAGGACTAGTAGATACTTCTGTCTGATTATCCATACACATGATCTCTTAAATGAATCGACGATAGAATAGCATCAAAAATACTTTGCTCGCATCCCAGACCAGAAACACTGTGAAAAGCTGGTGCGCTAGAATCCCCGCTTAAAAACCATTTTTTGTAGTATTCAATCAAAGGTTTGGTTTGATCATGATAAACTTCCAAACGTTTACGTACAATTTCTTCGCGATCGTCATCACGCAATACCAGCGGCTCACCTGTTTCATCATCTAATCCGGCACTCTGTGGCGGGTGATTCAATATATGATAAACACGCCCAGAAGCTGGATGCACGCGTCTGCCACTAATTCGTTTTACAATTTCATTATCGGCAATATCCAGTTCAATCACATGGTCCAACTGAATCCCAGCAGTTTTTAATGCCTCTGATTGTGGCAAGGTACGTGGAAAACCATCTAAAAGAAATCCATTCTGACAATCGGCATGACTTAAACGCTCGGCAACCAGCTTAATCATAATTTCATCAGATACCAACTGTCCAGCATCCATGATTTTTTTAGCACTTAAACCTACAGGACTCTGGGCAGCAATGGCTGAACGCAGCATGTCACCAGTAGATATTTGCGGCAAATGATACTTGTTCATCAACCGTGCTGCCTGAGTGCCTTTACCGGCACCAGGGCAGCCTAATAACATGATGCGCATATGTTTCATGTGTTTTTCCTTGCTAGCAGCTAATAACGGTATGTATCTGGTTTATAAGGCCCATTGACATCTACTCGTAGATAATCTGCTTGCTGAGCACTCAATACTGTGAGTGTTGCACCTATACGGCCTAAGTGTAACCGAGCAACTTTCTCATCTAAATGTTTGGGCAATACATACACTTGATTAGTATAATGCTCGCCGCGAGTGAACAACTCCAATTGCGCTAAAACCTGATTAGTAAATGACGCAGACATCACAAAACTAGGGTGGCCTGTAGCACAACCTAAATTAACCAGACGTCCTTCAGCTAGAACAATAATACGATTTCCATTCGGCAAAATCACATGATCAACCTGGGGTTTGATATTTTCCCAAGGATATTGACGCAATGATTGAATATCTATTTCTGAGTCAAAGTGACCAATGTTACATACGATCGCTTGATTCTTCATGCGCAAGAGTTGATCATGACGTACAACATGCAGATTGCCAGTCGCACTAACTAATATATCAATCTGTTCGGCTACTTGATCCAAAGTCACGACCCGGTACCCTTCCATCGCAGCTTGTAAAGCACAAATCGGATCAATTTCAGCAATATATACAGTTGCACCTTGTCCACGCAAAGCCTGAGCACAGCCTTTGCCTACGTCTCCATAACCAAGAATCAACGCCATTTTACCAGCAATCATAACGTCAGTTGCACGCTTCAGACCATCTAATAGTGACTCACGACAACCATACAGATTATCAAATTTTGACTTAGTTACAGAATCGTTAACGTTGATTGCAGGCATCTGCAGCTGACCTTTTTTAGCCATATCATACAAACGTGCAACGCCGGTAGTGGTTTCTTCAGACACCCCCATAATAGTTGAAACTAAATGCGGGTAATGCTGATGTACCAGTTGGGTTAAATCGCCACCATCGTCTAATAGTAAATTAGGCTGCCAATCATTCGGGCCAGTCAATGTTTTTTCTATGCACCAATCATATTCTGCATCTGATTCACCTTTCCATGCAAAGACTGGAATACCTGCCGCAGCAATCGCTGCAGCAGCATGATCTTGCGTAGAAAAAATATTACATGAAGACCAGCGCACTTGAGCCCCTAATGCAGCCAGGGTTTCAATTAAAACCGCTGTTTGAATCGTCATGTGCAGGCAACCAGCAATCCGCGCACCAGCTAATGGTTGAGATGCAGCAAATTCGGCACGCAATGCCATTAGTCCAGGCATTTCTGTTTCTGCAATAGCAATTTCTTTACGACCCCAAGCGGCCAAAGATAAATCTGCAACTCTAAAATCTGAGCTTTTAACTAAATCATTAATTATCATATATATATCCTCAAGTGCATTTAAGCAGAAACTTCCGTGGCACAAATGGCTTTACGCAGTGCGGCGACACAATCCAGCCTTTCCCACGGAAACCCTTCACGACCATAATGTCCATAGCTAGCTGTTTTACGATATATAGGACGTAACAAAGAGTGATGTTGAATTATTCCCTGGGGCGTCAAATCAAAGTTTTCATTAATCAATTGAATAATCTCATGATTTTCTAAACGTCCAGTTCCAAAAGTTTCAACATGAATTGAAGTTGGCTCAGCTACGCCAATTGCATAGGAAACCTGTAATTCACATTGATCGGCAATACCAGCAGCCACTAAATTCTTGGCAACATGCCGTGCAGCATAAGCAGCTGAACGGTCAACCTTTGAAGGATCCTTGCCAGAAAAACATCCTCCGCCATGTCGTGCCATACCACCATAAGTATCTACAATAATTTTTCTACCAGTCAATCCACAATCACCCAAAGGTCCACCGATTACAAATCTTCCAGTTGGATTAATAAAATAACGTGTGCTGGGCAATAGCCATTCAGCTGGTAATACCACTTTAATAATCTCTTCTCTTACCGCTTCAACTAAATCTTCATGCTCTATATCACAGGAGTGTTGTGTAGAAAAAACCACAGTATTTACAGATACAGGTCGACCAGCTTCATAATTCAAGGTTAACTGGCACTTACCATCCGGGCGTAACCAAGGAAATGTGCCATTCTTACGCAATAACGCTTGGCGCTCCATCAAACGATGCGCGTATGCAATTGGAGCCGGCATAAATACATCTGTTTCACGACTGGCATAACCAAACATCATTCCTTGGTCTCCAGCACCCAAAACTTGGGTTAGTGTATTGTCTACACCGCGAGCAATATCAACCGATTGTTTACCTATGGCGGAGACCACCGCGCAAGATTCCCAATCAAATCCCATGTCAGAACTGTTATAGCCAATATCTTTAATCACATTACGTGCAATTGTATCTACATCGACCCAGGCGGAAGTTGTGATCTCCCCACCCACCATTACCATGCCTGTTTTAACAAATGTTTCACAGGCCACGCGTGCGGTTGGATCTTGCTCTAAGATGGCATCTAAAATAGCATCAGAAATTTGATCAGCTACTTTATCTGGATGACCTTCCGCAACTGATTCAGAAGTAAAAACGTAAGACTGATTCGACACAAAAATTCTCCTGTAAGCACAGCAGCTGTATGCTGCATCCATCCCGCAATCGATTGCAGGTTTCTTATAAAGCATAATACCTTTTAAATACAGAGCAAACAAGAACCCAAATTCTTGAAGTTTGTCATAAAAACCTCAGATCATCATGGCGATCTACTTGCGCTAATAACGAGCATAAACTATACATTAACAGATAAGATCAATCAATTATCTGTCTTGGAGACTTTCTAATGGCCAAACTCACACGATTTAAAACTATTATTCATTTAAGTTCAATAATACTAATATTATGCACGCACACAGCTAATAGTAACGGCGGTCTGGCGCAGGAAAATATTATATCTATAGGACAAAACTATCAAGTTCAGACGCCGGTAGATGTATTGCAAATGACGCCCATGCAAATGAACGTCAACAAATTTTAGTTCACTAAAATTTCATGTCTTCAAAAAATTTCTTCACGCCATCAAACCAACGACTAAAGCGCGGGCTGTGACTGTCCTGGTTATTGTCTAAAGAATCTTTTA
>CANNIJ010000034.1 GCA_947505025.1 Legionellaceae bacterium
AGTCAGTGTCTTTTTAAACTAACAGCAGATGATATTTTAAAAGCAAGCGAGACGCCTCTAGATAAAAAATACATGCTATTTTTTAAAATAGATAATTAAGGATATTTTGATTGATGAAATGGTTAATTTTATCCAATGGATTTAATATGGATGGTCGAGCGGCAAGTTTAACTGTAACTGATAAACTTCCTTATTTTCGAGATGCTGGCATCGAGCCTATCATTATTAGTGCTGTAACTGGAAAAAAAGACAAACTATATACGCATTATCAGCTATGGCCTTGGGGGCCATCAGGCTTTTTTTTTGATTTCAGACATTGGTACCAAGTTCGATTCCAAAAAAAAATCGGGTATAAAATGATAATGTCCTGCTTATTGACAATCTTATTTCCTTTTCAAATTTTAGAGCGGGTATTTGTTGGTTTGACAAGTCAGTGGTCATGGTCAATACCTGCTGTATGGAAAGGTTATAAACTTATTCGTCAAAATCAAATTAAAGTTATTTATTCCTCAGGTGGCGCTTGGTCTGCGCATTATGCGGCCTGGCTTTTGAAAAAGGTTACCGACATACATTGGATTGCAGAGATTCATGATCCAATGGTGATTCGAGGTATAAAAAAAAATACTATGTCCAGTAAATACAGAGAGAGAAATTTTTTAAAAAAATTAGAAAATAAAATTTGTACAGATGCGGATAGTGCTGTGTGGTTTACTCAATCAGCATTAAACTATGCAAAAGAGCGAAATCCTATTTTGGCTGATAAAGGTGTTGTTATTTATCCTGGTTCCTTCCCTCCTGGTTGTGAAGAGTCTTTGCCAGAGAAGCATATCTATTGTGAAAAACTATCAATTGGACATTTTGGTTCATTAGCAAAAGATAGGTCGCTGGTTCATTTATTAGAAGCATTAACTATTTTTTTTAAATATATTCCTGAAGCTAGAGATAAAATTAGGCTTCATGTCTATGGAGCACCTTTAGATAATTGTTCTAAAGAAGCGATTAAATCCCTAAATATGTCTGATTTGATAATAGAAGCTGGGCGTTTACCTCGAGTAGATATCTTAAAAATTATGAGAAAGATGGATGTGTTATTATTACTACATGGATTTACACAGTGGTGTAGTGAATGTATTCCATCAAAATTGTACGATTATTTTTGGACCAATCGACCGATTTTAGCAATAAATAATAATCAAGATCTAGATTTATTATTAGAAAAACGTCAAGCTTATTTATCATCCAGTTTGGATCAGACTTCTATCATTTCAGCATTACATCTAATATGGAAAGATTGGAACAATAAAAGTTTAAGTCAACCGTTCTTTGAACCCATGCATGCTCGTGATGCTGCACAAAAAATGATGGAAATTGTTCAAAAGAACTTGTCATTAGCTAGATTATTCTCAGATGATAAACTTTCGGTTATAATGGAAGAATATGAATAGGAGATAGAATTTCATGGCCTGGTTTAAAAAAATTTTTCCTCAAAAAATTCTACTCTTATTTAACTCACCTTCGTTAAAAATAGGGTGCTAACGTACACACGGCAATAAAATCTCACGGGATATTATTTGAGTATCCGGCCATGATACTGATGTCACTTTGGGGTTCTAAACACATCCCCAGCCAATGTTCCCAGCGGACTAAAATTACACATACATGAGAAATAACGCCAATTAACTTATCAAATCGTATTTATTTATAATATTTCCCGGTTAGACACCAGCCATAGTTAGTGAGTTTATGGGGATAAATAAGACCTATTTGAGTTAATATGCATCAATAAGGCTTCTGTTTGTCCGCCGGGAACATTGGAGTGGGCTTGGTATAGAACCCCAAATTGCTTCATGAATGCCTCATGAATAACGCTGCCTATGTGTCTATTTATAAAAGGCAACGTTGCTGGGATAATTAAATTCATTTAGTTATATGGCGGCATCTTACGGTTCGTGATTCCTGCCGCCACTTACATAAGTAGACCTAAAAACAGCCAATAAATTTATTGTTTAGTCATAAATGCAGTCAAGACAAAATACAAAATTTCCGACTTGCAAAGCGATATATGAATACGGAGTGATTTTCAGTGATCCCGTCAAAATAAATGACAAATAATTACTCAAATTGAGCCTGAAATTACCGGCATCAGTTGTTCTTGGCACTTATTTCCAAAGTGGCGCAAAAGGCACGGACCGTAAAATGCCGCCTATTGAGAGCTGCAATTGGCTCCAATGATTGGGATAAAATTTGGAAAACTGCAGTGATGAATGCTATTTCTGCACAATAAAACAGATTTTTATATTACACTTACCAAGGTAAAATAAGGATATCTGATGCTTTTGATGCGCCTTTATCTGCTGACATTCTGACCTCGATCAGCAGGTTAATCAAATCTTAATGCGACAACCGTGCCGATAACGTGAGTATTACATTGTAATACATATTGACTCTTGTTAGAATCATTGCATCTTTTGTGTTCACGGCATTCTAGTTTTTTTAACAAAAATTAGTTTGTTTGTGGCTTATAGTTATTTTGATCTCAAGGAGCTGCAATTGATAAAAGTCCTGATTGTTGATGATCATGCTTTAGTGCGCATGGGGATTCGTCGATTATTGGATGATTTGTCCGACATTCAAGTAGTAGCTGAAGCTGAGTCTGGTGAGGTCGCATTGGCTCTAGTTAAGAAACTACAGCCTGATGTGGTTTTATTAGATATGAAAATGCCGGGTATGGATGGTTGGGAAGTGACTCGACGTCTGACTAAATCAAATCCTAAGATCAAGGTTATTGCAGTAACTGCCTTAAGTACCGAGCCGTTGCCAACCAGAGTGCTGCAATTAGGTGCTATGGGTTATATGACCAAAGACTCTAGTGCAGATGAAATGGTCTCGGCTATACGCAAAGTATACGGCGGGGAGCGATATTTGAGCACGGAGATTGCTCAAAAAATGGCAATCAATAGTTTGCAGTCCGCGCAAGAATCACCTTTCGATGAATTATCTGAGCGCGAAATGCAAGTAATGCTGATGATTACACGCGGGATGACAGTACCTGAAATTTCAGCTCAATTGTTTTTAAGCTCCAAAACAGTCAATGGTTATCGTTATAGAATGTTTGAAAAATTGTCTATAAAAAATGACGTCGAACTAACTTACTTAGCGATGAAGCATCGTGTTATCGAGCAACCAGATGCAGCCAGCTGCGACGATAATTTATAGCAGCAGGTATGTGTTGTCTTTTCTACGCGGATTGAGTAGCTCTTATGTAATTACATAGCAGCCCTACTCAAACCGTAAATGATAAATATTTGCTGTACTTGATACACCTCAGTCATTCATCAACGCTCACCTAAATCTTTTTTCCAGGCTGCCGACATCTTCTTTATACAGAAGTATGATGGAGCCTGGAATCATGAAAAATTATATCCTTGCATGTACGTTGCTAGCACCTTGCCTGGTATTTGCAGCGCCAGTTGTACCGGCTTATTATGGTCCGGGTTTATGTGCGTTTTCTGAATATAAATGTATTAAGGTAGATCACGGTGACTCTTGGGAAAGTCTGTTTCCAAATGAGGTGGAACGTGATTTAGTCCAGCGCGTGAATCGTAACTATAACTCTCTGTGGTTGGGGAAAGTTATTGCGGTGCCCGTGGATTTAGCGTATGCCACAGTATTAACTTTAGCGCCTTTTGCTCAAGTGTTAACACTAAATAACGATGATCATGAAAAACAAATCATTGTTGACCAAGATAAACTAGCATGGGGCGCATATAATGAGCGTGGCAGATTGGTCAATTGGGGGCCCATTGCTAGTGGTCGAGATCGTTGTCCAGACAGCGCCAACGCATGTTTAACCCTCACCGGTTCCTATAGATTTTTCAGTAAAGAAAATGAAAAATGTAAATCAGATATCTTTCCTATTGGCAAAGGTGGTGCTCCAATGCCATATTGTATGTATTACCATAAAGGATTTGCTTTGCACGGATCTGCTGACATGCCTGGGTATCGTGCAAGTCATGGCTGTGTGCGCTTGTTTACTCGTGATGCAAAATGGTTGAATGAAGAGTTTGTGCAAGTAGGCACTAAAATTGTAGTTAGACCGGTGTTGACTGTGGAGAAAAAATAATGACTTCAATTCAGCAAACCTGCGTATTAATTTTTCTGGTAACTTTGCCTGTAGTTGGATTTTCTGCAAAACCTGTCGATGAATTGACTAGAAACCCATTAGGCTGTCGTGATGTTGGCTATAAATTTGTCATGAATACATTGCGAGTACTGCCTTCAGCGGCAGGAGATCGTCAATCTCTGTATTTCGTGATGAATCATGCTAATCAACCCGTACATTTATATCAAATGTTACCGAATAGCAGCACACGCAGCACTTACTTAAATCATACAATCCGTGCTCAAGAATGGGCCGTATTAGCCACTAGCGAGCCACAAGTCACTTATATTTGTACGGTTGATCAGCCAGGAAACAGTTATGGAAAAATCGTCCAGTGTGCAGATCATTTGAAAGTTTGTGAATATACTCGAGTGCGATTTGGATTGAATAATCGTGGAAATTTTTGGGTCGTGAATAGTAACTCACGCGGAGGAGCTGTTGGTGATGTTGTGCGCTATGGGATCATACCTCAATAGTAGGCTACATATTGCATGTTTTTATGGGGACCTGAAATGAAATCAATCGTACCATTGTTTTGTTTTGTCGGGCTATCAGCCGCTGGTGCCAGCGCGGTATGTTCTGGATTAGATGCTTATCGTAATGGTGATTATGTACAAGCAGCTAAACAACTCATGGCTGACAATAAACTTGATCCGGTTGCTAGTTATTATTTGGGGCGCATGCAATTGTATGGCTATGGTATATTGAAGGATAATCAACGGGCATTAAATTCTTTTCGTATGTCTGCTGAAAAAGGCTTTTTACCGGCCCAAAATTTTATGGCTCGTTATAGTTTACTCGTAGACAAAGATCCGCAGGCTGCATTTGTTTGGTTTAATAAGGCATCTCAAGCGAATGATGTAGATGCTCAAGTCTATTGTGCTGCAGCCTATTTGTTTGGGTTAGGTGTCGCACAGAATGAGGATAAAGCTAAGGTTTATTCTATTGCTGCAGCACGTAATGGTAATGCCAGCGCTCAACTCAGCTTGGCTGAAAGTTTCCTGGCCACACGGCAAATAGCCAATAAAAAACTTGGAGTACTTTGGTTACAGAAAGCCGTAGCTCAAAAACATCCAGGTGCTCAGGTTACATTAGGTCAACTATATCTAAGTGGTACTGTGGTTGATCATGATCTTATACGCGCAAAAGAGTATGTCAATTTAGCTATGGCTCAGGGATACTTGCCTGCCTGGTATGCCATGGGGCAAATTGCCGAAAGTGAGCAAAATATTTCTGCAGCAATCGCTTGGTATATGCATGCGGCCAATCTTAAAGATCCTCAAGCAGCTATGGCCTTGTCAAGATTATATTTTGATGCAAAATCTCCAATACATGATGATCATTTGGGTTTTTTATGGATGTTAAATGCTGCTCAAAATGATTCTAAAGTTGCAGAAAAAGCATTAGCTGATTTGTACAAGAACGGTCTGGGCGTGCCTAAAAGTGATTTACTCGCGGGTGTTTGGAGCAAAAAATCCAACCAATCAACAAAATTATCCTTTGAGCAATTAACTAGCAGAATAGTGCGCTGGGTAACTTGGGACAAGGGATCTACATGGGCGCAAACAAATTATCGTTTGACAGGTATTTCTACAGCATGGAATAACACGGCTAATTTAAGTGAGCAGCACATGAATGCCGCGCCACACATGGATATGTTGGCACGTGAAGCATTGTATACTCCACAGTTCGTGATGACGCAACCGAATGAGATCTCTATAGGCACATATTATAATGCACTAGTCACTTCATTTGGCCAGTTAAGTACGAATGTCCTGGTTTTTCCAGCAGATCAATTGAGTTCTGATTGGGCTGCGACCTTTGCCAGCCATTGTGCTCTACCTGATACAACCAGTCAACAAACCAGAAATTTACATCAGTTATTATCGGCTAATAGCCCGGCTGTACAAGCACTGTTTAGGCAACACCATCCAGTATTGAGTACTGCAGAGGTGCTCAAGCGATTAGAGCATCAAGCGATTTTAGGGGATAGCAATGCGCAGTTTGATTTAGGTCAAGCGTATGAGTATGGATTGGGGATGGAGAAAAATCTTGCGCAAGCATTGTATTATTATCGTATGGCTGCGGCACAACAGGCATTAAATGCACAATATCATGTTGGTGCTTTATTATTGCAAGGTTTTGGCGAACCCGGCGAAACATCTCAGGGTTATGCAATATTATTGGATACGGCGTTTAAAGGATTGCCTCAGGCTCAATATGCAGTAGCAAGACTTAATGAGTCTGGCTTTTCTACCGCTGATAAAACTAATGTAGTTAAAGTTGATAATGATCAAGCAATGTCCATGTACACGCTGGCTGCGGTGAATAATTATGGTCCGGCTGAGTATCGGTTAGCCGAAATCATGGTTCGTGATAAAGCATCTGATTTAACTGTTGCGGGTTCTCTGCAACGAGAAAAATTAATTGCCGAACTATATCGTGGTGCAGTTGCACATGGGATTACCGCTGCGATAGTGCCATTGGCTTTTTATGATGCTATGAGCTCAGATGTAGGATTGCAAAAACATGCTTTTCTAACCGCAAAAAAAGCAGCTACGGCTGGAGATTCGCATGCAGCTTTATTGCTTGGATTAATGTATGACCGCGGATTAACCGTACCCGCAGATGCTAAGTATGCACTCAATTGGTACGAGAATGCAGCTAAAAACCCAGTAAGTTCTTTTATCTTAGGTACATATAGCTGTCAGGCTAAAGATGTTGAACAAGGAAAAGCTGGGCTTGCAATGGCCGCCAAAGCTAATTTTCCTTATGCTTATTTAAATTTAGCTATATTGCACCGTGCTCAGCACCAAGAGTTCTTGCCAGAACTACAGACTGCGCTGGAGTTAGGTAATAACAAAGCAGGTTTATTGTTAGCTGACTACGCTATCAGTCAGAATACTCAGGGTCCTGGAGTCAACCGAGCTCGTGAAATTTATCATCAGTTTGCGCAGCAAGGTGATGCACTGAGTGCATTAAAGTTTGGATATGTTTTAGAGCAAGGCTTAGGTGGCGCTGTAGATCTGAATGGTGCAAAAAAATGGTACGAAATAGCCTCCTTACAAGGTAATGCTCAAGCGCAGTATTTGTTAGGCAGTTGGTATCAGCAGGGCATTGGTCAGACTTTAGGTGATGATGCAGCTGCAACAAAATGGTATGCATCTGCACAGGCACATTATGCACCAGCTGCAGTTGCTTTAGGGTTCATGGAAGAAACGATTAACGATCGTTATGATTTGGCACGCCAGGCCTATGAACAGGCTGCGAATACAGGTAATGCTATGGCTCAGTATAATCTTGGTCTGATGTATGCGCAGGGTAAAGGTTGTCCGGTAGATTTTGCTGCGGCTAAATTATGGTTTGCAAAAGCTGCGGATCAAAAATTACATTATGCTATGGTACAACTGGCTAGTTTATATGCTAATGGAACTGGTGTTGCAAGAGATCAGGCACAAGCATTGGCTTGGTATCAAAAGGCCGCAGCTCTAGGTAATGAAGAAGCATCATTACACCTAAGGCAATATGCAGCGATTGGTGCAAAATGAAGACTTTTTTGATATGAATCAGTCCGTAGATTCTTCAGAATTGTTTTTGAACACATGGCTAGAAGGGCCCCAAGGATCGGACGTACTCCGAGCCTTGGGGCAAGAATTAGTAGAGATAGATCATATATTATACGGCATGCACATGTTGCAGCTAGGCCTGGCCGGACTGGTATCTTGGCGCTCATCACTGCATTTTCCTTGTTCTTGGGTTGTAGGCTCCGCAATTAAAAATAAAAAAACCACATTTGATGCATCATTCATTGAACTGCCATTAGCAAGCAACAGCATAGATTGCATCCTGGCTCCATTTGCCATAGAAATATGCGCACAAAAAAAACTCTTATTGGATGAAATTGATCGAGTATTGAAACCCATGGGGCATGTGATTTTTTTAGGGGTTAATCCTTGGAGTTTATGGGGACTGGCGCTCAAGATGTCTGGCAACCGGCAGTTAATAAAACCCTGTTCATCATTATATCTACAGCACCATATGACTGCCCGAGGTTACCTGCAGCGAGTTTTAAATAATTGTTACTTTATTCCCCCTTTATGTTTTTTTTCACCTCATACAGAAGAAAAATGGTTACATAGGCTTGAATTTTTGAACGAAATGGGTAAAATGCTATGGCCTTGTCCTGCAGGTTTTTATTGTTTGGTCATGCAAAAATATTCAGCATGTATAACTCCATTAGTCAATCAAGCATTAGTTACATAATTCATTTCTCAAGGAAACAAAGATGTCAATGCCCCAGAAAATTAAAGAAGTATACATGCGTTCCACTAAGTTATTTACCACTCAAGAAGTTGAACAGGCTCTGGATCGTATGGCTGCGCAAATCCATGAGAAACTTCAGGATACTAATCCAGTATTATTATGCGTGATGGTAGGTGGCATGGTACCCATGGGCAATCTATTACCACGTTTAGATTTTCCCTTGGAGGTAGATTATGTACATGCCACTCGTTATCGCGGTGAGTTATTTGGTGGCGAGTTACATTGGAAGGTACGTCCTAGCATGCAATTGCGTGGCAGAACTGTACTGATTGTCGATGATATTCTGGACGGCGGGATAACAATAGCATCAATTATAGACAGTATTTTGGAGCTTGGAGCTGAAAAAGTATATACAGCAGTTTTAGTGGATAAATACTTAAAGCGTGTGCCTGGAGGTTTGCCCCAGGCTGATTTTGTTGGATTACAAATCGAAGATCATTATATTTTTGGATACGGCATGGATTATCATGAGTACTTACGTAATGCTCCAGGCATTTTTGTGGTGGCGCCAGAGGATGCTTAGGCATCCTAAGCATTTTTAACCGGAAATGAGCTTAAAGCATGAGATATGTTCTTATATAGCTCAGGTAACCAGCGTGGCTGTGCAAAAGTATTAGTAGCAGCTTTTCCTTGGCGTAAGTCATTGGGTGCAATAATTACTTTCACGTGACTTAAGCCCACACGTCTGGTCAGTAAGAATAACTGATCAATGGCCCGATCCCCGACAGCCAAACAACCAACGCTCATTGATTTGCCATGTACAAAGATATCACCGCCGAGTGCTCTGCGACCATCTTTCATTGCCTGTAAACGATCAAAATCATTCGGATAGTTAATCATCATTGATAAATGCATAGAACTAAATGGGTTGAACATAGTGAGTTTATATATGCCTTCAGGAATTTGACGATCATGTTCTTTTAATTTAGGTCCTAAGCGCCCACTAGATGCGGTTAATGGATAAGTATGAATATACTTCCAGGAAGTTTTGTCACCTTTGGCCCAGAGTTGTACGTAGCGTTCTTGTTTAAAAGCCAGTAAAGCGATATCCCGTGGTGGGTAACTGATACCCGCTTTAGCAAACATGTGCATTAATTGCGGCTCCATGTGTAAACCATAGCGAACAATGGCGTTATCAATAGCATTTTCACCATTAACTCGATGAGCCATGCTATGTATTTGGGACGAGATAAAGCATAAGAAAAAAACAGTCAGTCGACGCATCATGCTCTATGGGTGGTTTTAGTTTCTTCAAGGTTAACAAAAAAATATTACTGAATCAAGTATCGACCATAGATTGCATGAATTTAGCGCTATCCGCAGACAAATAAAATATATAATAATCAAATATTCCTTTTACATCCAACCATATCTGCTCAACAAGTTGACATATAGTGGAATTAATGTGATAATGAGCCTCTGCCCTGGATGTTTGGAGATCAGATAATGACAAAAGTAGATATCTCAGATCAAGACGAATTTATTAGTAAATTACACACTAAGATTACAACGGATCAATGGTATAAGAAGAACCTAAATACTAAGATATTGGATGAGATGCATATTGCATACAATAGCCAATCAGATGAGGATATCAAAAAAACACTAGCAAAAGAGATGATTCAAGAAGTACTACGTCAAGTTGCACTAGTGAACGATAAGATTTACCCATCAATAACATGTCAAGACTTGACTGCTCTTGGATTACTTGTTGGAATTCTTATGCTTATACCTAATTTATTTTTTGAATCGTTAGTATTGTGGGCACCATTCATACACCCGGATCCTCTTGGACTACTTGTTGCAATTGAATTGCTTCCATTTGTTTTATTGCTTGGGCCGGTTGTATTACTGTGGAATAGTCAAGTCGCTTTGAATAAATGTGCAGATTTATTAGAAGATATAGTAAATTATGAGAAAAAAGATACATATATAAACATCCTGAAAACAGGAGCAAATGGTAATCCAGATCCTCATATCCAGATGGGCTTTTACCCTGCAGATAAATGCCAGCATTTAAGAATAAACAGTGCAGATGATAACAATGCTTGTCTGGAGATGACGCTCAGTAAGCATTAAGCAATACCTTGATCAATCTCCACGCGCCACTTTGGTCCATCAAGGGCCAAAGTGGCGCGCAGTTATTTAACCTTCCCAGTCAATTACTTTTTATTAAATCTGAAATTCACCGTGTTTTGTCTCACTATCAACGATCATTTTTAACTCGGATAACAGTAATTTTGTTTCATTAATTAAAAACTCTTTAAATTTTTCCTTTTTTAACGTCCTTTCTAGAACATCTAATGGAATAAAACGTGATAGTTCATTATGAAAACGATCACTGTAGATGATTTCCTCTATGTTCATAACCATTTTTTCAAGTTTGGTCGGATAGTCAATAATCTTATAATCATGAATTTTGGATAAAATGAATTTTTTATCCATCTTAGCTCCGCGTTGCTTTAACCAACGCAAATCCCAAATGTCCCTATGACGTACATATCGAGTTGTATTGACCAATGAAATTAATTTGTCAGCCATAATTTCATCCAGGCTTTCAGTCATTATAAGGACATCACTGTAACCGTCGGGTAAAAAATCATAATTGGCATTTAAAGCCTGGGGTGTTCTTGTATAAGCGGGGATATTGCACACTTCAATTTTAATTTTTTGCCGGGGTAAGTCTCTTCGAGTGGGGGATGTTGTAATGGCAATTTGCCATTTATCAACCTTGATGTCTTGATACTCCAGCTCGATGGACATCTGGGAAGGTTCTTTTACTGAAACTTCCAACCCATATCTGGATGCGATATAACTTTCAAGACAATCTTTCATATCCATTAACTGTGACGTTGTAAAATCATACCCCCCTGCAAAATCAAGGTCTTCACTAAATCGTGAAGAACCGTAACATAAACGAAGAGATGTACCTCCTTGAAAGGTTAATTTATCTAATAATCCCTGCTTATCAAGCACAAAAAGCAAATCATAGTGTAGTAATTCTTTTTCGATCACTGGCCTCATATGAGAATAGCCTTTTTCTCTCATTGCGAGCTCTACTAGTATATTAAAATCTTCCCGGTTTATGGGGTTTGGTTTTATCATGCTAATTCTTCCGGATTAATTAAACTCATGTTACGGCCAACTCGCTTTAGATCTCGCAAAGCTGTTTCTTTCGAGGCCATTCTAAGCGGCCGCTCATTAACTTTCGATGTACTTTCGAGAATATCTTTGATGGAGCGCTTGGTATGTGTAAACTCAATAACGCCGTAGGTAGTGTTATAGACACCTTTACGGCCGGTTGTCATAATGGTGATTCTATCAATAAGGATTTGTGAAATGACGCCGTATTCTGACAACATGGACTCGAGACTGATATAATTATACTCGCCTCGCCGAAGTGTTTTAGCAATACGTTCGATTGTATAACTGTCCAATTGCCTAGATTCTGCATTGACATATACGTTCCGGCAAGCATGCTTAAGTACCCCCGATTTTACCAGGCGTTTCAGTCCTTCATTGAAGGTTTTATAGGAGTCTTGTGGAAAAAGCTTGCATAGATCATGATTAGAAAAGACATGCTTTCCTTTTCTCTCCTGCTCTTTAAACACTTTAATGGCTTGCAGTCTATTCATATATGAATTGTCTATAAGTAAACGCCTATACCATATAATAGTAGCATAGCTGTCTACTTAAATCAATTTTTAAAGTATACAGAAATTCTATATAAATATGGTATTTAAGTACACTTAAATACGTGATGGTTCTCTAGAAGATTTGCTCAAAGGACAAGAATCAGTCTTGTGAGTAAAGCCAGCTTTCTTCACCAAGCCGGTGCTGATTGCCAGAGTCACAACCTCAAGAGCCCGGCTCATTTCACTTGGCCGGGCGTTGTTACGTCACGTATGGATATGTGGACAAAAAATCTTGGGAAATCTGAATATTCATATTGATGGAAAGATCGCCATGGCAGCATAATAAATCCTTTGTCCTCAAAACTCATGCGAAGTATTGTGTATAGTTCAATGAGTCTTTTTTACAATGCGAGTCCATCTCCGTGCGGCTTTGTGGCATTTTCTCGTGCTCGCACTGAAAAAAAGACACTATTCATTTAAGTAACGCGCAGTTATTTAACCTTCCCAGTCAATTGCTTTTTGCTGTAGAGCATTGACATCACACCTGTTTTTGTGCCTAATACGTCAACAATGATTGAATTAATGGCATATGAAATGAGTAATGTACAGTATTTGACCCGTGTTATTGAAATGGATATAGGTCATCGTGTGATGCATGAGCATGTAAAATGCTATTCAATTCATGGGCATCGCGTCAAGATAGAGCTTACTTTTAAGTTTTATAAGCAGCAAGATATAGGGTATTGTATTGACTTTAAAGAGATCAAGCGGATCGGCTGTCAATGGCTGGATGATATGATGGATCATGGTTTTATTGCTAATCCTCAGGATTTGGTAATGATTCAGGCTTGTCATTCGACTTCAAGTAAATTGTATTTGATGTCATTGAATGGCTTAGATGGATACTGTAATCCAACCGCAGAAAATATTTGTCGCGAAGTTTTTATGGCAATAGATCTTTTGTTTGCAGATTACCCGTATTTAAAGTTGCATCATGTGCGTTATAATGAAACTCCTAATTGCTGGGTTGATACTTACCAAGAAAGTATTATTCTCCAGGAAAAAGAAAATTTTTACGCATATCGAGCCGCGGCAATTACTGCCTATGCACAAGCCTTAGGTGTGCTAGAATATGATAGCCGCAAACTTTAAGTTCTAAGGGAATTTGCCATGACATTTGTTGTTACGGAAAGTTGTATCAAATGCAAATACACAGATTGTGTAGAAGTATGCCCTGTAGATTGTTTTTATGAAGGTCCAAATTTTCTGGTGATTAATCCAGATGAATGTATTGATTGTGCATTGTGTGAACCAGAATGCCCGGTTAATGCGATTATCTCTGAGGATGAACTCACTGAAAATCAGCTGCCGTTTTTAGAAATCAATACTCTTCTGTCTGCGCAATGGCCAAATATTACCGTAAAAAAAGACGGCCCTCCGGATGCTAAAGAATGGGAGGATGTACCGTCTAAAATGCATCTTTTAGAGAAAGATTGGACAAAATAACCGCGTCGGCGGTGGCTCAGGTTTTAGGACCACATGGAAGATTATCCACCGCAATGCCGGGTTTTGTTGTGCGTCCAGAGCAAGTTACTCTGGCTTGTGCTATTGAGCGCACAATTCAACAACAAACTACTTTGGTCGCTGAGGCCGGCACTGGCACCGGTAAAACATTTGCCTATTTAATTCCATGCTTGCTCAGTGGTAAACCTGCATTAATTTCAACGGCGACAAAAACTTTACAGGATCAACTGTTTCAAAAAGATCTGCCGGCATTAATTAATGCTTTAGGATTATCAGTTAGAGTTCAAAATCTCAAAGGTCGATCGAATTATATTTGCCGATATCGCACCGCTTTGCATGCAGAAACCGGACATTTTTCCGATCCTGAGTGCACCAAAGATATTTTACATGTGCGAGAGAAACTGCCTCAGTTAACTCTTGGCCTGCGATCAGAATTGCCTTTACTGAGCGAAGATGCTCAGGCGTGGAATTATGTTACTTCTACAGCCGATAATTGTTTAGGGCATGAGTGCTCAGAATATGCCGAATGTTTTTTAATGAAGGCACGTAAGCGTGCTTTAGAAGCAGACATAGTTGTAATTAATCATCATTTGTTTTTTGCGGATTCTCGCTTAAAAGCCGATGGATTTGCAGAATTATTGCCGGGTGTTTCTATGGTTGTATTTGATGAAGCACATCAATTAGCCGAAATTGCCACACATTTTCACGGTGAGCGTGTAAGTACTCGTCAATTGCGTGATCTTATGGAAGATATTTTACGTGAATGGCCGGTACTTGATCTGGCTAATCAGCCGTTAAAACAATATAGATTAATGTTGGATACATGCATTGATGAACTGTTAATTGCATTAGAAAACAGTGGTGAGCGCATAGAATGGATTGCGATCAGCCATCAGTCTAGTTTTAAACAGGCCTGGGAAAATTTGCTAGCTTGGCATAATCAGGTGCTGGAGTGTTTTGCTAGTATAAGTTTGGATGATCAGCCGGGTGCTGTGCGTTGTAAAATGCGCCTGGAGACTTTTCTGGCGGTGTTAAAAAAATTTATTGGCGCTCAATCTACCTATATACGATGGATTGAGCG
>CANNIJ010000035.1 GCA_947505025.1 Legionellaceae bacterium
ACAAATGCTGTTACCACACATAGGCGATTGACCTGGATCAATCCATGGTGCAAGAAATTTTAGAACTAGATCCTCAATATCGGCTTCATGCCACTGGCTTGCGCGTACTCGAGCAACCAAACCAGAACCATTATGTTGCCGGGTGTTCCAAGCATCCATACCATCTAGATAGCTGTCCGGCTGATTTATTGCATAGCATTCACTCACAGCTAGAGTATTTAATTGTGCGTCGGTAATTATGATAGCTAATTCTATAATTCGATCATGTAATGGATTTAGTCCCGTCATTTCTAAATCAATCCAAATTAAATTCTCATTATTTTTCATGTTCATTCCTTAAAATTTCTGCGCGAGCATTACGTATACATTGTTTAATGGTAGCACCTTGAATACCTTGTTGTATAAATGGCGCTGCATGAATTCGTTGGCAGGCAACATATGCAGCCCGCCAACTTGTAGTGATTTGATCATTAATTGCATCTGCACCGCGCACTGCCTCACATACAAGCAAAAGTTTTTCAAACATTTGTGGTCTACGAAATGCATCGGCTGATTCAAGTAATGTTAATTTTTGTTCTGCAGATAAATCGTGAATAGATGAAACTTCGACGTGTAAAGTAAATACTTTATGTGCAAGTTCACGATATTCAGTCGGTATATTTAATCTTTTACATAAAACATCCAAATTATCGCATGAATATAAAAGTGCTGCAAAACGTACAACAGGATCATTGGAACGATGCATTGATTGTTGCAGAACTTCAACGCTGTTCGGTGATAAAACTACTTCCGGCAGAATGCAGTTCCAGGCACCACAGTCCCTGAGAGTTTCGATAAAACATTCAGGATTTTTTTCGCCCAAGCTCAAACGCCATTCTTTCCAGACTCTTTCTGGGACCAGGTAGTTTAATTCACCATTTAGCACCATTTGTTGCATCAAAGCCAAAGTTTCTGCTGCAACATAAAAGCCTAAGTGATGGTAGCGAGCATGAAAGCGTGCGATGCGTAGCACACGTACTGGATCCTCAATAAACGCACTGGACACATGACGCAAACATTTATTCGTGAGATCACGTGCTCCATTATAAGGATCTATTAATGCGCCATTATGGTCCATGGCCATTGCATTAATCGTTAGATCACGGCGAGCTAAATCTTCTTCTAGAGTAACACTTGCATTGGCATCACAAGTAAAGCCAGTATAACCGGTGCCTTGCTTGCGCTCAGTACGTGCCAAAGCATATTCCTCGTGTGTTTTAGGATGTAAAAACACCGGAAAATCAAGTCCAACCTGTTTGTAACCTTGTTGCAATAAATGTTGTGGAGTACTCCCGACGATAACCCAGTCACGCTCGGTTATCGGGTAGCATAAAAGCTTGTCGCGGACTGCTCCACCGACTAAATATGTTTTCATACAGATATTGTATCCTTCTGTGAATTTCTATTATACCATATAGCATGAGTAAAAAACGTATAACTTCAGCCGTTGCACGCGGTCGAATTCAAAAAAAAACTGCGCACATACCCGACGGATCATGTATACGTGAAGGGTTGGTGATTACCAGTTACAATCGTAAGGTTTTGATTGAAGATGTTGATGGTATACAACGTGTGTGTTTTTTGCGTTCGCATATTACACCTTTGGTCGCAGGAGATCGGGTGCAGTCGCAGGAGGACGTGTCTGGACAGGGCATCGTAGTTCATTGTCATCCGCGCACATCAGTTCTCGGCAGACCTGATCAGCGCGGGCACTACAAAGTTATTGCAGCTAACATAACGCAGTTATTAATTGTTATCGCACCACTGCCTGAAGTTTCATGGGTATTATTAGATCGCTACCTGATTATGGCTGAGCATTTAAAGATCCCTGCGTGTATTATTTTAAATAAAACTGATTTGGCTTGTGATGAAGTACGTGCGCATTTGTTAGCTGTTTATGCACCATTGGGCTACGAAATTGTCTTCACGCAACATTCAGATACGTTATGCCCGGCATTTTTGTCTGCATTAAAGGATCAGATCAGTGTGTTTGTAGGTCAGTCTGGCGTGGGTAAGTCAAGTTTAATTAATCGTTTATTGCCTGATATGGAGTCATCAATTCGTACAGGCCCACTGTCAGTAAACGGCGCATTCGGCACGCATACCACGCGGAATGCACGTTATTATGCTGGACCATGGGGTGGGGCAGTGATTGATTCACCTGGAGTACGTGATTTTTTATTATGGGAAATGCCCACTGCTGAAATTGCATGGGGATATCGTGAGTTCAGACCATATATAGAGCAATGCAAATTTCGCAATTGTGAACATCATCGTACACCAGGTTGCTCGTTGACCGTGGCGGTGAAAAATAACTCTATATCCTCCCTTAGATACCAAAATTATGTTAAAATCGCAGGAATTGTTCTTGCACAAGATTAGTTACTTCAGGAGTTGGTATGCGTAAATTGCTTTCTTTTTCACATTTAACTGCAGGATTTGTCGCAGTTTTAGTTGGATTCACCAGTTCTGGCGTGATTGTTTTTCAAGCAGCAACCACAGCAGGAGCATCACCGGCAGAAATCAGTTCATGGTTATTTGCTCTGGGTTTAAGTTTAGCTATAACCTGTATTGGTTTTTCTTTTTATTATAAAATGCCGGTTTTGACTGGATGGTCTACGCCTGGAGCCGCATTATTAGTTACAAGTTTGGCGGGTGTTAGTATGCCAGAAGCCGTAGGCGCCTTTATTTTTGCTGCAATTCTAACCATAATCATGGGGGCAACTGGTGTATTTGAGCGAATGATTTCGCATGTGCCCAGTGCGCTAACCTCGGCGATGTTGGCGGGGATTTTATTGCATTTTGGAATTAATGTCTTTGTTGCAATGCAAGATCAAGTGGCTTTAGTCTTAACTATGTTAATTACTTACTTGGTTGGCAAACGGATTTTTCCACGTTATGTGATTTTATTGGTTTTATTAATGGGGGTTTTAAGCGCAAGTATGCAAGGCTTATTTCATGTAAATGATTTACATTTTGTTTGGACTGCGCCTACCTTTATTCGTCCGGTATTTACATTATCAACCTTGATTAGCGTGGGTATCCCACTGTTTATTGTGACTATGACGTCACAAAATATTCCTGGAATTGCTGTGTTACAAAATGCCGGTTATAAACCTGCAATTTCACCGCTGATCAGTTTGACAGGACTGGCCACCTTGATTTTCGCACCATTCGGATGCTTTTCCATCAGTTTGGCCGCAATTACCGCGGCAATTTGTACCGATAAAGCTGCAGACAATGATCCGTCGATGCGTTATAAATCTACAATTGTTGCAGGTTGTTGCTGGTTGTTAATTGGTATTTTCGGGGCTACAGTAGTAGCTCTGTTTTTTGCCTTTCCGCGCGAATTGGTTTTGGGGATTGCGGGGATTGCATTGTTAAGTAGTATTGGATCTTGTTTAAATGTTGCTTTAGAGGATCCAGTGCAGCGCGAGTCATCAATCATCACGATCCTGATTTGCGCTTCTGGTTTTTCCTTATGGGGTATTGGTGCAGCTTTTTGGGGCTTAATCCTGGGGATCATGTCATCCTTACTATTGAATTGGCATCGTACGTCAACAGCTGAATCCAGGACAGTTGCTTAATGTTTGACAGTCAGTCAATGCCGGAGCCGTTAGCTTGGGCATTGAGACCAAAAACACTGGCAGAAGTGATAGGACAAAGTCATCTACTGGATCCAGGACAGCCTTTAAATTTAGCCTTTGCTTCTGGTAAGGCTCACTCTATGATTTTATGGGGACCGCCAGGTGTTGGAAAAACCACTTTAGCCAGGTTGACTGCTGCGGCATTTGATTGTGAGTGGATTGCTTTATCTGCAGTTTTTTCCGGTGTTAAAGAGATCCGCCAGGCGCTGGATTGTGCTGATAGATATCGTGCATTGAAGCGGCATACTATATTATTTATTGATGAAATTCATAGGTTTAACAAAGCCCAGCAAGATTCTTTATTACCTTATACCGAATCAGGCGTAATCTCTTGTATTGGCGCCACCACTGAAAACCCCGCATTTGAGATAAACTCGGCATTACTTTCGCGATCTCAGGTGTATGTGTTAACACCTTTGACAGATCAGGATCTGCAGAAATTATTTTTACGTGCGCATGCGCAAGCATTACAGCATTTATCCTTTGATCCAGACGCGGTTGATGTGTTAATCGCGCATGCAGATGGTGATGCTCGACGTTTTTTGAATCTTTTAGAGCAGGCCAGCTGTGCTGCGTCGGTTTTAAACATAGAACATGTACAATTATCCTGGCTACAGAAAACGCTAACCATGCCAGTGCATAAATTTGACAAGTCTGGCGACTATTTTTACGATCAAATTTCTGCATTTCATAAATCTGTGCGCGGTTCAAATCCAGATGCTGCGTTATATTGGTTATGTCGCATGTTGGATGGGGGCATGGATCCAAAATATTTGGCCAGACGCATAGTAAGAATTGCATGGGAAGACATTGGGTTAGCTGATCCACGTGCCATGCAAATTGTGAATGATGCTGCATCTACCTATGATCGTTTGGGATCACCCGAAGGCGAGCTGGCTTTAGCTCAAGCCGCATTATATTTGGCGGTTGCGCCTAAAAGTAACGCGGGTTATTTGGCATATAAACAAGCGCAAGGATACGTCAAAAAAGATCGTTCACGTGATGTGCCGTTGCACTTACGTAATCTAAAAACTTCACTGAAGAAAATTTTGAATTCAACTAAAGGCTATAGATATGCACATGATGAGCCGCATGCATTTGCGGCAGGAGAGAGTTATTTGCCGGATGGTATGCAGGATCAACATTGGTATCAACCATCTGACCGTGGCTTGGAGCGTAAAATAGCGGATAAGATGTCCTTTTTGCGTGCGCTAGATCGTGAGCATGATAGTTTGTATGGATCTAACTTAAGCGGTTGATCTATTGTTTAACGTATGCTACTTTGTTCATATATTTCTCAGATAAAGCTATTCGTTCAAATGAATCAATTAAACTGTGCAGTTATAGGTACTGGTTATTTAGGTAGATTCCATGCACAAAAATATCAAAAAATATCTGCTGTACGTTTAGTTGGCGTCTGTGATGTTAATTCCGCAGCAGCTCAGGCAGTTGGCTTGGAGTTAAATGTTCCGCACTACACTGATTATCGTTTATTGTTTGATCAAGTGGATGCCGTTAGTATTGCAGTAAGTACACGTGAACATTATGCAATTGCACTTGAATTTATTGAGCGCGGCATTCATGTGCTCATTGAAAAGCCCGTGACGGAAACTGTAGAGCAGGCGCTTGATTTGATTCGTGCAGCTGAGAAAATGCGCGTTAAATGTCAAGTTGGGCATCTTGAGCGGTTTAATGCTGCACGCTTGGCCATTGGTCCTTATTTGCATAATCCACTGTTTATCGATGCGCAAAGACTGGCTCCGTTTACACCACGCGGTGCAGACGTTAATGTGATTTTGGATTTAATGATTCATGATATTGATTTAATCCAAACCATGGTTAAATCGCCAATACGCAAGATTGAGGCTCATGGGGCGGTAGTATTATCGGCGGATATTGATATTGCAAATGCGCGTTTAACTTTTGAAAATAACTGTGTGGCTAACATATCTGCAAGTCGGGTGAGTTTTAAAAAAGAACGCAAAACACGTATTTTTCAATCTAACAGTTATATTGTTGTAGATGATCAAGCACAGAGCTTTTCAGTCTTCAAAAAAGGCGCCGGAGAAATGTTCCCTGGGATCCCTAATGTAGAGCAACATCAATCAACGTTTGAGTCTCGTGATGCATTACTCGAAGAAATTACAGCATTTGTCGAGTGTATAAAAAATGACACGACACCACTAGTGACGGCTACTGATGGTTGTAACGCCTTGATCACAGCAGGTAAGATTACTGCGTTAATTCATCAACATTTAAATGTTTTGGAGTGTGCAGAGCAATAAGCTATACATTACATAATCCAAGCACTCAGGCGATTGCTGGCGCCATTTAGTATTTTGTCGATCAAGGTTGTTTTATGTGGTGCCTTTAAACTTATTAGTTGGAAAGTGTCTAATTGTGACATCAGGTAGTCATCACTAGTTTGTAATGCGTCAACTAACCCCAAGGCAATGGCGTTAGTTGCCAGCCAGTGCTCTCCCGTAGCTACTTGTTCTATATTGATGTTTTCTCGGTGTGACAATACATAATCGCGGAAATCCTTGTGGATTAACTCTAGATCTTCAGTGAATTTTTGACGACCTTTTTCGGTGTTTTCGCCAAATAAAGTTAATGTACGTTTGTATTCTCCGGCAGTTAAAACTTCAACGTCGATGTCATTTTTCTTTAACAGTCGGTGAAAGTTAGGTATTTGAGCCACAACACCAATAGATCCAAGGATGGCAAATGGGGCGGCAATTATATGATGTGCAACACAAGCCATTAAATATCCACCACTAGCAGCTACTTTATCAATACACACGGTCAAACGTAGACCATGTTCACGCAATCTTTGTAGTTGAGATGCAGCCAAACCATAACCATTAACCGAACCACCTGGACTTTCAAGGCGTAATAATACTTGATCTCCTGGGGTTGCAGCAGAAATTATGGATGATACTTCTAGACGTAGTGCATCTACTTGGGATGCCTGAATATCTCCCTTAAAATCTATAACATAGATAGTCGATTGTGCCGATGCTGCTTTTTTCGTTTTCTTTTTCTTTTTATATTTTTTGCCGGAAATATGCTGCATTAGCTCGCGCTTTCTATCTTCATACTGTTTGTTTAGTGATATTACAGATAGGTTTGTTTTGTTTTTTCTACCAATTGAGATCAATCCAGCAAATAGAATGAGTAATGAGAACACTGTTGTTAATGCTTTAAGTGTAAATAGACCATAGGATTGAATAAAGCTCATGATTATGTCCTTTTTTTTTAAATAATCTACAGATATCTGGCTTAAAAAGCAAGTTTTAATGCCAGCCAATCCTTGCTGTATTGTTTAATGACCGCGTCACTTAAGTCACGTTGTACATGCCCACGTTGTAGTACTTTTTTAGACGGGTATACCCATGGATTGTGTTGTTGTTTGGCACTTAGCAAGAGTTTTCCTGGAGCATTTGTGATGGCATGTCCTTCTTGACGTGCAATTTCAGCCGCAATCTCTGGGCGTAATAAGAAGTTTATAAATTGATGTGCGGCATGCGGATGAGGTGGATTTCTGGGTATTGCCAGGCAATCAATCCAAACGACAAAACCCTCGCGTGGATAAATAAAATTGATTGCTGAATTTTCCAAATGCGCTTTAAAGGCATCGCCACTCCATGCGGTGCCAATATTTGCATCCTCATCAATCATTAATGCCTGAACGCCCTCGCTGACAAATAATTTAATATTGGGTACCAGCTTATGTAAAGTCGTATTTGCAGCTTGTATTTCCTTGGTCCCAGACTCATCGACTGAATATCCTAAACGTATCATAGTTAATGCAAAAATTTCACGTGGATCATCTAGTAACATTAACTGATTGCGCCAACGTTGCTCCCATAGATCTTTCCAGTGGGTTGGAGGTTTTTTAATAAGATTTTTGTTATAAAAAATTCCAGTGGCACCCCAAACCAATGGGATACTGTATTGATTGTGTGGATCATAAGCATTATTTTGAAAATAAGGATCCAGATTATGCAAATTTGTCAGTTGTTTTTGGTCTATTGTTTCTAACATGCCGCTTTTTTTCATATGCTCAACTACGTACGCTGAAGGCACTATGACATCATATACTCCTGACTGTCCTGCCGTTAATTTGGTGTACAGCGTTTCATTACTATCGTATGTTGAAAAATGTACTTCTATGCCAGTAGAGCGTTCAAAAGCTTTGAGCACGCTACTGGGGATTTCGCCGCCCCATGAGTAAACATTAATTGATGATCCTGCAGACAGAGCTGATATATTGACAAAAAAGAATGCAATGATTAACCAGGCCTTCATGGATTCTTCCTGGATATACGATGCGCTAAAATAACCAGCATCATTGAGATTAAAAGTGTAACCGTACATAGCGCGTTCAATTCCGGGGTTACTCCGGCGCGGACTAATGCATAAATTGTAAGTGGCAATATATTAAATTCAGGCCCTGAAACAAAATAACTGATGATTACATCATCAAAAGATAAAGTAAATGCTAATAAAAATGCACTTAAAAACGTAGAAGATAATAATGGAAAAATTATTTTGCGCAGAGCCGTCCAATGGCCTGCACCTAAATCTAAAGCACTGAAGTACATATTTAGATCAAGGTGATGTAGTCGACTGTTAATCGTTAAAACTGCAAAAGGCAGGCAAAAAGTGATATGTGCAATCAATAAACTAAAAAAACCCAGTGAGATACCTGATATATTGAAAAAGATTAATAAAGCCACACCTAAAACCAGATCCGGTAATATTATAAGTACCAGGATTAATGCATCAAAAAAACGATGTCTAGATCTGTGCAGAAAGAATTGTATGCAAGTTAACAAGCCCATGCAGGTGGAGATTAAGGCGGCACTGAGACCAAGGATGATTGAGTGTGAAAATGTAGACCAAAGTTCTCGGTCATGTATCAGCTCAGAATACCATTGAGTGGATAGTCCATGCCATCTTAGTGAAAAACGTGCATGATTAAATGAATACAGAATCAAAACAATGATTGGAATATATAATAAAGTGTAAACCAGTAACAAATAAATTTTCTGCATGATTGAGTTACTTCGTTTAACATTATGGTTACTCAAACAGCACCCGATTTTTGTGGTCTGGTTTTACCTAAGCACAGGCTTACTAAAAGTATTGTCAGCATGAGGCTGGTTGCAGCACCTTGAGGCCAATCTTCCAAGACTAAAAATTGATGCTGAATCACATTCCCAATTAATAGAGATCTTGCTCCCCCTAAGATATTTGGGATATAAAATAATGTCATTGCGGGCAGGAAAACCAATAAACATCCATTGGTAATTCCGGTTTTTGTGTAAGGTAAATATACGTGGAAAAAAATACGTAATGGGCGTGCACCTAAATCTTTTGCGGCTTCAATCAGTCGTTGATCAAAGCGTTCCATATTGGTGATTAATGGCAGAACCATAAACGGAAATAATGTGTATACTAAACCAGAAATCACCGCAAATGGTGTGTACAACCAAATCATTGGTTCATGCAATATATGCAGTTTAATTAATATAGTATTAAGTAAGCCATTGTTTTTTAACAAGCATAGCAATGCATAAGTACGTACCAAAGAACTGGTCCAGAATGGTATCATCACTCCCAGTAATAACACTGATTTGTATTTTGACTTAACGATTAAATAGCTGAATGGATAGGCCAGGATTAAACAAAAAAAACAAGTAATAAGCGCAATATTACATGATCTAATCAAGATCTTAACATACATTGGTGATAGTAATGTTGTGTAGTGTGTAATTGTCCAAGGTAAAGTTACCAGGTGTGAGCTGTTAGTGCTGGATGGTGTGGACAGCAGGCTTACGATAATCATCAAGCATAGCGGGACAAAGCTAAATAAAAACAGCCATATAATCATAGTGCTGGCCTGCACATTTCCCGGGGCAAATTTATTTTTCATAAGGCAGCAAGACTTCCCAACCAGTTAGCCAATGCACCCAAACTGGTTCATTAATCGAGTATTCTAATTTGTCATCATCTTCATCAAAAAATTCAGAAGCTTTAATGATTTGCCCTGATGGCAATTTTACTTTCAAATCAACGGTTGATCCTTTGTAGAGTATATTTACAATTGATCCTGGTAACATATTCTTCGGATCTTGTATTTCAGAGTGCTTCCAAACCCGGATGTCCTCTGGACGCAGCATTAGATGCGCAGGATCATTGAGCTTGAATTTACCGGTTTTTTTACATTTTAATTGAATGCCTTCAAGCCCGGTAATCCAATGCTCAGGATCTTCTTCGTTGAGTACAATATTAAAAATATTTGCTTCACCAATAAAGTTGGCCACGCGTAAATTGGATGGATTTTCATAAATCTCGCGGGGTGTGCCGATTTGTTCGATTTGACCTTGATGGAATACGATGATTCTATCCGACATAGATAAAGCTTCTTCTTGGTCATGTGTTACAAAAATAAAGGTCATGTTGAGTGTTTTCTGTAACTGCTTGAGTTCTTCTTGCATATTTTTACGCAGACGATGATCCAGAGAGCTTAATGGTTCGTCTAAGAGTAAAACTTGTGGTCGACTAATGATTGCGCGTGCAATCGCTACTCGTTGTTGTTGGCCGCCACTTAATTGTTCTACACCACGCTGCGCCATGGACTCTAGTTTGACCAACTCTAAGGCATCTTGCACGCGTTGATTTATTTCCAGTTCATTAGTTTTTTTACAGCGCAGCGCAAATGCAACATTTTCAAAGATCGATAAATGTGGAAATAATGCATAACTTTGAAATACGGTATGAATATCACGTTTTTGCGCGGGCACACCATTGATGATTTTACCGTTGATATAAATCAAGCCTGCAGATGGTTGTTCAAACCCTGAAAGTAAACGCAACATAGTGGTTTTGCCACAACCTGATGGCCCGAGTAACGTTAAAAACTCTCCGGCATAAACTATAAATGACAAATTGTTTAAGATCTTAGTGTTACCATAAGATTTGCTTAGATGCGATATCTCAATTAATGGGGATTGAACTTTCATCATGCATCCAGTGAAGCAATCACACGCTGTGAGCGTGATTGCTTGATGTAAAACACCACGAATGGCAACAGCATGCCAGCTATACCCAAACTAAATACAACTCTAAAATGATGGACACTTCCAAGATCCATAGTATATTCTGGCGGAAAGAAACCCACGATTAAAGCTACGCCACATCCAATCAGACCCATCATACACACTGAGTAATAGCCCCAGCGCCCAAAAGGGATCACAAATGCACGTGGTTTATGTGCAAATTTATGTTTGATGTGCACGGCAGCAATAAACATAACTACGTACATGATCAGATACATTTCAGTGCTTAGATCAGTCAGCAACCAATAAATCGCATTAATTGAAGGAAAAAGTAAAATCAAACCGCATAACAGAGTGACCACACAGGCTTGGAGTAATAAAATACGTGAAGGGATCCCGTGAATATTTAATCGATGTAATATTGCCGGTAGAAAACCATGTTCTGCGGCTAAAAGTAATCCTTTGGCCGGAGATAAAATCCAATTTATCATGCCACCAATACTGCCAATTAAGATCATGATCACAATGCCGGGCATGAGAAAGCCTAAATGATATGCTTGGAAAAATTCATTAAATGCTTGCATTAAACCTTGAATTAAACTTATTTTATCTTCTGGTAAGACCACAGCAATCGCTAATGATCCACATATCATAGTTATTAAAATGAAAACCACTGACATCCCGATCGCTTTGGGAAAATTGCGTTGTGGACGATGAACATTTCTTACATGCACTGCGGCAAGCTCCATGCCTAAATAAGCGGTCATGATTGCAGTTAAAGATGACCATGATGTGCGATTATTTAGGTGTGGTATAAAATCAGCTGGATTCAGTGTAATTGCCAAAGGTTTACCTTGAATCAACCAAAGTATTCCCATAAATATTATCAGACTCATAGGAATAATCATGCCGATTACGGCACAAAAAGCTGCAAATCTGGATGATGCTTTTAATCCATTCAATCCTAGAAAAGTTAGAGACCAGAATACAGTCAGAATCACGACGATTACGTAAATTTTGCTTTGCGCCAGCTCTGGATAGATCAAGTAAGCCAAAGTTCCAGCAATAAATGACAGCATGGTCGGGTACCAGATCAACGTGTTGATCCATTGTAGCCAGATTGCGAAAAAAGCACATCTAGGACCAAAAGCATGTTGAACCCAGCTATAGACTCCGCCTTCTTCTTCAGAAAAAGTTGAGGTTAATTCGGCTGAGACCAATGCTACTGGGATTAAAAAAAATATCGCAGAGACTATAAAGAAAAAAACCGATGAAGCACCAAAAAGGGCGGTGCTGGGTAATGTACGTACGCTGTCAATCGCTCCAGTTATGAGCAATACCAAAGCAATAATTGAAATCTTTTCAGTTGACCAGGCCTTCATGGATTGTCCTTGAGTGTATTAGGATTGATATGGCGTTTATTTCTACATGCTGGTGAATCCGGTATGGTTTGCTCAAACCACTCTTCTGGGGTATAAAGGAACATACTTAAGGCGTGCAATCCATTATCAAACTCTGATCTTAATACGCTATTAACTGCGCGATGACGTGCAATCAGTGTAAGTTTATGAAATTTGTCAGATACGATAATTACTTTGAAATGACTTTCTGCGCCCAAAGGAACTTGATGCACATCTGATTCATCAGCAATGCGCAGTTCAAGTGGCATGAATTCTTGGGAAAGGATATGATGGATGCGTTTTGATCGCAGCATAAAAAAAATAGAAGGGTGAATAGCAGAAGATTATATCTAAAAAGAAACGGGTGAGCAATGCTTGATAAGTGTATACTCCAACCTGATTTAGTTTTTTTAGTTCTAAGGAGAGTAGTAAAAATGAAAAAAAATGGCTTTACATTGATTGAAATTATGATAGTTGTGGCAATTTTAGGTATATTGCTGACAATGGCTATTCCAGCATATCAAGATTATGCTGTGCGTGCGCGGGTTACGGAAGGATTAAACTTAGCTGAGGCTGCCAAAGTCGCGGTGGCTGAAACTGTCTCTGCAAGTAATGTATTCCCAGAGAGTCAGGCTGCGAGTGGATATGCAGCACCAGAGCCCACTCAGAATGTTGAATCCATAAGTATTGCTCCAGCTTCAGGTGTGATTACTATCACATATACAGCATTAGCGGGTAATGGTACGTTGCTGTTAACACCAACCTTGCGGTCTAGTGGTGATTTGAGTTGGACTTGTACGCAAGGTACATTAGCAGCTAAATACCGCCCGGCCACTTGTCGAGCTGCTGCTTAACCCGATGGTTTTTTAAGCGCACATAATCAGGCAAACCGTTGACGTATGGTGGATTAGCCTCCCCTGCGATCAACGGCAACAGGTACCGTCTACAAGCATCGGTGATGCCCATACCGTCTGGACGAATAAATTCTTTTGGCATGGTCTTTTCTTGATTAGCCACGGCAGATAAAGGTACATGTTGAATGGACCACAGGTAAGGGTGATCTTGTTCTCGCACAATAATCGGCATCACTGCATTTTGACCGCTGACCGCTAAATCAACAGCAGCTTTTCCCAAGGCATATGCTTGTTCAACATCGACCGCTGAGGCAATATGACGCGCTGATCTTTGCAAATAATCGGCCACGGCCCAATGATATTTTAATTTCAGTTCGGTTTGGACTAGCTGAGCTAATACAGGTGCTACACCGCCAAGTTGCGCATGTCCAAAAGAATCACGTATGCCTGCTTCACTTAAAAATTGACCACTTATGTCACGAATTCCTTCTGAGACAACAACTACACAATAACCATAATCTTTAACACATTGAGCGACATTGGTGATAAAAATCTCTGGATTGAATGGTACTTCTGGAAATAAGATCAAGTGAGGTGGTTCGCTGTTTTTAGAACCGGCTAAGCCGCTGGCAGCTGCAATCCAACCGGCATGTCGCCCCATTACTTCAAAAATAAATACTTTAGTTGAGTTTGCGGCCATAGATGCAACATCAAATCCTGCTTCTTGCGTTGAAACTGCTATATATTTAGCTACAGAACCAAATCCAGGACAGGTATCTGTTAACGGCAAATCATTATCGACGGTCTTAGGTATCCCAATACATGTCACAGGATAACCAGCATCTTGACTCAGGCGTGCGACTTTATCCGCGGTATCTTGAGAATCTCCACCGCCATTATAGAAAAAATACCCAATGTTATGGGCTTTAAACACATCTAATACACGCTTAAATTCAGCCAGATCATTTTTGAGTTTGTATCGACAAGATCCAAATGCACCGCCAGGAGTATGGATTAATTTAGCTATATCCTCAGGACTCTCCATGGAGGTATCAAATAATTTTTCTTCCAGCACACCCAGGATCCCGTGTTGTGCGGCATAAACTTTAGAGATTTTATCTGGGTATTGGAGCGCAGTTTGAATGACTCCACAAGCAGAGGCATTAATGACCGCAGTTACTCCGCCAGATTGTGCATAAATTGCATTTTTAATTACTGGCTTAGTTAACATTGAGAGATCCCCGTTTTGGATTGAATATGAGCCGCATAATCATGTATAACATTTTCGATGCTAGTCATTAAGCGCGTAAAGTGTTCATGTAAAACGTCAGTTGATTCGGCATTTCTGGCTAGACGTTCCAAACTTGCCACATTCTTTTGTAGCTCAGGCACTCCACAAAAACACGCTGCTCCGTGTAGTTTATGTGCATTACGTTCTAAAGCCTGCAGATCATTCCGTTGCCATTGATCAAGAAAATCTTTGCGATGAACATGTAGTTCATTCACAAAATGTAATAAAAAATCATTGGCCAGTATCTGATTACCAGCGACACGCTGTACGCACAGCGTCCAATCAATTGATAATGAGCGTGATTG
>CANNIJ010000036.1 GCA_947505025.1 Legionellaceae bacterium
GCATTTGCAGTTTTTTTACCGGTTAAAAGTGTTGGTGTGGTTGGGGATCGTCGTTGTTATGAGCATGTTATTTGTTTACGTGCAGTTGAAACCAGTGATTTTATGACGGCTAATTGGGCACATTTGCCGTGGGATTTTTTAGGCCAAGTATCAAATCGGATTATCAATGAAGTGTCTGGCATTTCACGCGTTACCTATGACATATCAGGTAAACCACCCGCAACTATTGAGTGGGAATAGGTTGAAGATTGCTTTAGAAAAAATTATTTTGCAACAAAAAGAGTCAGGACTGCATCGCCAGCGCCGGATCACCACCGCTGATCCATCAATGTTATGCTTTAGCTCGAATGATTATTTGTCATTATCAACTGATTTACGTTTAAAGAATGCTTATCAACGTGGATTTTCCAAGCATGCAGTTGGTAGTGGCGGTTCGATGTTAGTCTGTGGTTACCATAGTGCTCATCGATCTTTAGAGCAAGCTTTTGCCGGCGCACTAAAAGTGGATGATTGTGTATTATTTTCCTCAGGCTATGCCGCAAATTTGAGCGTGGCCGCTGTTCTATCCGCGTTAAATACGTTAATTTTAATGGATCAAGGCATGCATGCTTCGATGTATGATGGATTACGTTTGGCAGGTGCAGACTACGTTCGCTATCGACATCATAATCTCCAGGATTTACTTAAGAAAATGCAGGCTAATCGCTCTGCAGGGGTTATATTAACTGAAAGTGTGTTTAGTATGAGTGGTCAAATCAGTGATTTATCTGCGTTATGCACTATAGCTAAAATTCACGAACATTCATTAATCATTGACGAAGCACATGCGTTTGGTGTTTTAGGTGCTGAGGGTTTGGGTGGAGTGATACACGCTGGTTTGACGCAGCAAGATGTGCCGTTACGTGTGATCCCTCTGGGCAAAGCTTTTGCAGCGTTTGGTGCAGTTGTCGCCGGAGATGCAGTTTGGATCGACGCCTTGTTACAGATAGCTCGACCGTATATTTACTCTACATCGGTTAGTCCTGCAGTTGCTTACGGATTGGAAGAAACTTTGGATATAATGCGCAATTCTGACGATCGCCGGTCCAAACTTACTGGGTTGGTCAATTATTTTCGCACTAAGACCACTGGATCCAAATTGATTTGGCGTGAGTCTTATTCTCCAATTCAGCAGTTACAATTAGGCTGTGCACATCGTGCATTACATTATGCCCAAGTTTTAAAACAGCAAGGAATTATATGTTTGCCGATGCGGCCGCCTACAGTATCAGTTAAAGATACTGGATTGCGTGTCATATTAAATTATGATCATATGCCACAGCATATAGATCGTTTGTTTGAGTGTTTAGATGAGATTGAAGATGTATGATCTGCAGCTGAATATTAAAAAAACTGGGCATGGAAAACCCTTGGTTTTATTGCATGGCTGGGGATTTGATCTGCGCGTTTGGGATTCTTTAACAGACTTATTAAATAGATCCGGTGATTATGAGTTATATCAAGTGGATTTGCCGGGGTTTGGTCATAGTAACATGATGGACTTTGCTACATTTAAACAATTACTCCTGGATCAAATACCAGAACAGGCCACAGTGATTGGTTGGTCTATGGGTGGTTTGTATGCCACACGTTTAGCGATTGAAGCACCGGCGAGAATCCAGCGCTTAATTAATGTAGCAAGCTCACCATGTTTCGTAATTAATCCCGATTGGCCGGGTATATCAGCTGAAGTTTTGTCTGCGTTTTATCGGCGGTTATCCGCTAATCCAGCCGGAATATTAAATAATTTTGTTCAGATGCAATTAAATGGCTGTGAAATACCTGGGGCAATGAATTTTATCGATAATTTAAGTCCTGTAGTGCCAGATGGCCTGAGAACTGGTTTGGATATATTAAGTCAATGGGATTTACGTGCAGATTTGCACGCATTACGCTTGCCGGTATTTTATTTGTTTGGGCGACGAGACATGATTGTCCCGCACGCAACTATGGTGGCTATGGAGCGTGATTATCCGCAGTTTACACATAAATTGTTTAATGATGCGGCACACATGCCTTTTTTATCGCATACAGATGAGTTTGTAACTTTATTACAGGAATGGATGCAATGTTAGGTCGTTATTTTATACTGGGCACAGATACAGATTGTGGTAAAACACATGCGACGTGCAAGTTAGTGCTGGCAGCCAGAGCAGAGCAGCAGAAGGTTATGGCGCTAAAGCCAGTTGCATCTGGATGTCATTTGGAGCATGGCGTGTTAGTCAGTCCGGATGTATTAAGGTTACAACAAGCATTAAGCGATCAAACCACTGAATTATGTCCGTGGCGTTTTTCTGCGCCGATATCACCACATTTAGCTGCAGCCTCACAAGGTGAAGTATTGTCGATTGATGCGATTGCTGATTTTTGTATGTCAGATAAATGGGATGCTTTTGATGTGGTTTTTATTGAGGGTGCTGGTGGTTTAATGGTTCCATTAAATGGTTTAGCTACATGGGTGGATTTGTTAAAACAAACGGGATTACCGGTGATCTTGGTGGTTGGCTTGCGTTTAGGTTGTATAAATCATGCGTTGTTAACGCACGCGGTATTAAAGTTACATGCGATTGAGTGTGTTGGCTGGATCGCTAACACGCTTGAGCCAACAATGTTAGCTCAAGCTGATAACATTAAAACATTACAAGCTGCACTGGACATTCCATTGCTGGAAGTTTTGCCACATGAGACTTATAATTAAGTAATCAGTTCAAAGTCTTCCTTGTTAGCGCCACAGTCAGGACAAAACCAATTTTCTGGTACATCTTCCCAAAGTGTTCCAGGAGAAATACTGTCATCAGGCCAACCTTCGGCTTCATCGTAAATCAATCCACAAATCACACAAATATATTTTTTATAAGCAGGCATTATAAGCTCTCGAAAAATAAAGCACTTATTTTAACAACGAGTTCATTGAATGTAAAGGTTTTACGTCAGAATGGTCAGGGTGATCCCATCAAAAAAGATCCTGTGCTCAGATCAAATTCAAGGTTGTTTGATTTGTTTGATAAATTAAAGGAAATTTGTAACCATTCACCGTAAGCTTGGCCAAAGTGATGTGTCCACACTACAGCATTAAACTATCGTCAACACGCACTAGTTAAAATAAATATATTATATAGTTCATTGTTTTTTGGTTGTTAATCCCCATATGCTAATAAAGCATCTCTTTGCTAGAGGTAACGAATATGGATCAGTTTAGAGGAACCACGATACTATCGGTCAGACGTGGAAATAAAGTCGTGATTGGTGGAGACGGTCAAGCAACTCATGGCAGCACGGTTATGAAAAGTAACGTGCGCAAAGTACGCCGTCTATATAAAGATCAAGTAATTGCAGGTTTTGCCGGTGGTACTGCTGATGCCTTTACTTTATTTGAACGCTTTGAAAGTAAACTGGAAATGCATCAAGGACACTTGGTACGTGCTGCTGTTGAATTAGCTAAAGACTGGCGTACGGACCGTATGTTACGCCGATTGGAAGCCTTATTGGCTGTGGCTGATAGTAAGTCTTCGTTGATTATTACCGGTAATGGGGATGTTATTGAGCCAGAGTACGGTATCATGGCGATTGGTTCAGGCGGCGCATATGCACAAGCTGCGGCACGTGCGTTATTAGATAATTCAAATTTATCAGCTTTAGACGTAGTTACAAAAAGTTTAAATATTGCCGGTGATATTTGTATTTATACAAATCATAATTTAACGATTGAAGAATTGGATAGCGATTGTGACTAATATAATGGGCGTCATGACGCCACGTGAAATTGTAGAAGAGCTGGATAAACATATTATTGGTCAATACCTCGCAAAACGTGCTGTTGCAATTGCGCTTCGTAACCGTTGGCGTCGCATGCGCATTGAAGATACTACTTTGCGCGATGAAATCATGCCTAAAAATATTTTAATGATTGGACCTACAGGTGTGGGTAAAACCGAAATTGCCCGACGTTTGGCTAAACTGGCAGGGGCTCCATTCATTAAAGTTGAAGCTACAAAGTTTACTGAAATTGGGTATGTCGGGCGTGATGTGGATTCTATTATTCGTGATCTGGTTGATATTTCTATCAAACAAGAGCGCGCCGCAGCTGCGCAAAAAGTTCAAGTAGATGCACTAGCAGCTGCTGAAGAGCGGATTTTAGATGTTCTGATTGCGCCAGCTAAAGGGCAAGATAACGATGAAAAAGAAACGTCAACCCGCAAGTCATTTCGTAAAAAACTGCGTGCAGGATTGCTGGATGATCATGAAATCGAGTTGGATCTAGCTGCATCACCAGTTGGTGTTGAGATCATGGTTCCTCCGGGCATGCCGGGCATGGAAGATATGACTAATCAATTGCAGTCGATGTTTCAACAAATGGGATCTGGAAGAACTAAAACACGTACGTTACCGATTAAAAAAGCTATGCAGCTTTTATGTGAAGAAGAAGCAGATAAGCGTATTAACACAGAAGAGTTAAAAGCTCGAGCCATTGAAAATGCAGAACAAAATGGTATTGTTTTTATTGATGAAATTGACAAGGTAGCCAAAAGATCTGAACAGGGTGGGGATGTGTCACGCGAAGGGGTGCAGCGCGATTTACTTCCATTACTCGAAGGTTCAACGGTTTCAACTAAACATGGGATGATTAAAACCGATCATATGTTGTTCATTACTTCTGGAGCATTTCATTTGGCCAAGCCATCGGATTTGATTCCTGAATTTCAAGGACGATTGCCGATTAGAGTAGAGTTATCTGCATTAACCACACCAGACTTTGTACGTATTCTTACTGAGCCATACGCATCATTAACCGAGCAGTACGTGGCCTTGATGGGTACAGAAGGGCTGACGCTATCGTTTGATAGCAGTGGTATTCAGCGTATTGCTGAGGTTGCATGGCAAGTGAATGAGCGTACAGAAAATATTGGTGCACGTAGGCTGCAAACAGTTATGGAGAGATTATTAGAAGAAGCATCTTTTAATGCTGCAGATAATGGAGGCACGGTAAATGTGGATGCGGCTTATGTTCAGGATCATCTAGGCAAGTTAGTTGAGAATGAGGATTTATCTAGATATATTTTGTAATCTAGATAATGTGGAACACAATACGCCGATGGCGTATTGAATATCTTCATCAGTAGTGAATCTTCCAACAGATAAGCGTATAGCACTGCGTGCTCGTGGAGCATCAACTCCCAGGGCACGTAGAACATAAGATGGTTGTCCGCTCGCGCTGGCACAAGCACTTTGGCTGGATACGGCAATATTGTCCATTATTGCGGGCAACAGATCTGCACCATCGATACCAGGCAGACTAAAATTCAAATTGCCTGCAACTCGTTGGGTTGGGTGCCCGTGTAAAACAATTCCAGGCAGATCACGGATGCCATTCCATAATTTATTCGCTAAAGTACGCAGATAAACTTGCTCGGTGTTGCGTTCAGATTCGGATAAAAAAAATGCCAACCCCATTCCGATGATTTGATGTGTTGGTAATGTTCCGGCGCGCAATCCATTTTCTTGACCGCCGCCCCAGCTTTGAGCTTGCAATCTAATACGTGGTTTGTGACGTACATATAATGCCCCAATGCCCTTGGGGCCATAATTTTTATGTGCAGAAAAGCTCATTAAATCCACAGATAACTGGCTTAAATTTATGGGTATTTTACCCGCGCTTTGGGCTGCATCCACATGAAAGATAATCCCTTTGCCACGCAATAGATCACCAATGGCTGCAATGTCTTGAATTACTCCGATCTCATTATTGACATGCATCACCGATACTAAAATAGTATCTGGGCGTAATGCAGCGCTTAATGTATCTATATCCAATAGTCCATTTGTGCATGGATTGAGGTAAGTTATCTCAAACCCAGTCTTACTTAAATGGTCCATAGTGTCAAGAACAGCTTTATGCTCAGTCGTCAGCGTAATAATATGTTTACCGCTGCGCTGATAAAAATTTGCTCCGCCTAGCAGCGCAAGATTATTGGCTTCTGTAGCGCCTGAAGTAAATATTATATCAGGTGCAGTTGCACCAACCGCATTTGCAATTTGTTCTCGCGCCACATTCACGGCACACGCAGCACGTTGTCCAAAAGCATGTTGTACTGAGGATGGATTACCATAATTTCCCGTTGGTCCCATCGCCGTGAGCATAGACTCAATCACACGCGGATCAATTGGTGTTGTAGCCATGTAATCCAAATAAACCGGAGTTTTCATGATTTTTTTGTCACACACATACGTTGAATTTGCGTTAATATACCACGTAATAAATTTACCTCTAGAGCCTCTAATTGCACACGATTAAACAAACGTCGTAAACGTTGTAGCAAACGTTTCGGGTGGGTTATATGAATAAAATCTAAGCTTATTAGAGTGTCAGCTAGATGGGCATGAAAGCGTTCCACATCTTCTATAGTTGCTAATATAGGTTGATGTGTCATGACATTATGCTCTGGACTCATATTTTTCATACGCAGTTCGTAGGCAAGAATTTGCACTGACTGCGCAAGGTTGAGCGAGCTAAACATCGGGTTGCTGGGGATGTGCACATGATAGTGACATCTAGCTAATTCTTCGTTAGTTAAACCAGCATGTTCTCGTCCAAAAACGATGGCGATCTCGGTACCTAGCGGCGCATGTGCAATCTTTTGAGCACAAGTTTCAGGCAAGTGACCCGGCAGCGCCATTTCACGTGCACGCGCACTGGTTGCAAATACCCAGTGACAGTCACTAACCGCCTCAGCCAGTGAATCAGTAATCACAGCGTGCTCGAGTACATCATCGGCTCCAGCAGCCATTTCATTCGCTCGGCTGTCGGGAAAATGTTTTGGAGTAACCAAATATAGACGATGTAAGCCCATATTTTTCATCGCACGAGCTGCTGCGCCAATGTTACCTGGATGTGAAGTCGCTACCAGGACGATTCGAAGATTATTCAAGTGCAGCCTTTAAAAGAGTTTATCACCAAAGAGTATTGAGTCTAACGCAGTATAAGATCCAGGATATATAAGGTCAAGGCTAATTCCCGGGCAGGTGTCCAAACCGGGCACATAAGTAACCACACGGTTCCTTCGGCTAAATCCACCGTACAACGCTGGAATAGCGTAATCGTTTTATCTGTATATCACCCAGTTGTCGATCAAGTGCTTTTTTTCGGGGTTTGTGTGGTTTAGCTGGCGTACCAATCGCTTGAATAATTCGTTCAAAATCATTTTGAACTTGCGTTGGATGTTTTATTGATCCATTTGGATTTAATGAAGGCAAGTATTTTTACCATGGATTTGGATGGTTATTTGCGATGAAGCGCTACAAATATAACTGGGTATAGGCAAATGGGTGCACTCTAGAGTTCTCTGTAAATGAAAAGAGCCGGTTCTATCGAATGGCAAAACGATCAGCAACAGAAAGCGCTGCAATCCTTGATGTAGCTAAACGACTGAGCATCATACATGCTGCTGATAACAGATTAGCCAGGGATTTACTTGTTCGAATTGTGAGCATGCTGACCAAATTGGCGCAAAGGACAAACTGATCGGGTGTGGTCACGTAACCACAGATCTTATTTGTCTAAAGTCCAATATATACATATATAGTAATATGAACCAACCAATAATATTACATTACCAACTAAAGAAATTGTACTCACATTGTCAGCACGCCCTAAATTTAAACGCACATTTCTTGTTTAATTAAATCCACCAACGAGATATCTGCAGACTGTTGTGCCAGAGATAAATTTAATTTATCTAATCGTTGGATCATGCTACTTACATATACTTGATCCAACAACAACGATTTAATTACATGGCTAAGTTCATCCGGATTGCAATCATATTGTAACAGCTCAGGCACAATCATGGATTTTTGGAGTAGATTACACAGTCCAATATATTGGATTTTAATAAATTTAGATGCGACTAAGTAACTTAAGAGTGATACTTTGTAAATGATACACATAGGCTTCTTCAGTAGCGCGCATTCGAGCGAAGCGGTCCCACTCGCAACCACAACAGCGTCACTACATGCCATAACTTCAATTGCGTGATCTGTAACTAAAGTATAAGAGAATTTGCTGTTATCTAAGTATTTTTGAATAGATTTACGATCAATCGTCCGTGCCACTGGGATGACTACATGTAAGTTTTGGCATGTTAGAGCCACACGCTCTGCACTGTCACATAACACCTGCATATGACGTTCAATTTCATTTGTACGGCTGCCAGGCAACAAGGCTAAAAGTAGACAATCCAGCGGCAATGAGAATTTTTCACGCAGGCCCGATGGATCATAGTTAGGTTGTAATTTATGCAGCAGTGGATGTCCTACAAATGAAGCAGATATACCCGCACTGGTATATAAATCTTTTTCAAAGGGTAAAATTACCGCCATATGATCAACATACTTGCGTATCAAGTTGATCCGGTTGGCTTTCCAAGCCCAAATTTGCGGGCCTATGTAATATAATACCTTTATACCTAAAGTTTGCTTGGCAAACTTTGCCAGACGTAAGTTGAACCCAGGAAAATCGACTAACACTAAAAGATCCGGTGGATTATTTCTTAAATGCTCTTTAATCCTCTGAAACGCTTGGTGGATCACGCGTGCATGTTTAAGAACTTCAGAGATCCCCGTGACGCCAAATCTAGCTAGATCGCTGATGAGTTCAACACCAGCTGCTTCCATATGTACACCACCAATCCCGCTGATATGTATTGCACTCGATGACTGTTGTAGTTCTCGTACAAAAGCCGCGGCATGCTGATCCCCAGACTCCTCACCAGCAATTATTACCAATCTTTTCATGTATTTATGATAGTAGTGAATTTTGCAGAATTATAGAGAACAGTTATGTGTATTGCAAATAACTATTACCTGGCTGTCGCTTTATTATTTAATCAAACTGCAGTAGGTTGATCAAATTATAATTCTACAGCTAGGATTTCGACCCGAACGGCAGGTGTGATTTTTCATAAAGTCTAGTATGATAGATAATGCACTATTATTAATTTGATTAATCTGTGTATTTTGTATTATAAATATCAATTGTGAGCATAAAATGACGCACCAGCCGGTGTTATTGTGTGAAGCCATCGAAGGTTTGGCAATCAAAGCTGATGGAATTTACGTAGATGGAACTTTTGGTCGTGGTGGTCACAGTCGGGCTATCTTAGATCGTTTGAATGCTCATGGGCGTTTGTTGGCAATAGATAAAGATTTGACTGCGATTGAATATGCTCAAGCAAATTTCATGAGTGATCCACGGTTTAAAATAGTCCATGGAACATTTGCTAATTTACAGTCAATCACACGCGATATAGGTATATTTGGCAAAATTAATGGTATTTTACTTGATCTTGGTGTTTCTTCACCTCAGTTAGATCTAGCCGAACGCGGATTTAGTTTTATGCGTTCGGGGCCTTTAGATATGCGTATGGATGTCTCACAAAACTTAGATGCTGCGAAATTTATTGCAGCAGCCACGCCAGATGAGATGCGCAATATTTTTCAAGATTATGGTGAAGAACGTTTTGCGTCACGTATTGCGCGTGCCATTGTACTTGCTCGTGAAAAGTCTCCAATTTTAACCACAGACCAATTGGCAGAAATTGTTAAGCTGGCCCATCCAAAATGGGAAAAACATAAACATCCTGCAACACGAGTTTTTCAGGCTATTCGAATCCACATAAATGCAGAGCTAAGCTCCTTAACCGCGGGCCTAAAGCAAGCTGTCGAGTCTCTAGATGTAGGTGGTAGACTAGCTGTGATTAGTTTTCATTCTTTAGAAGATCGATTAGTAAAACAATTTATGCGCGCAGAAATACAAGGTATACAGCCGCCAATTGGCGTGCCGATTAAAGCAATTGATATCAAGACTCATTGGAAACTAATTGGGCGAGCAATTAAGCCGGGTGATCTGGAGCTTATAGACAATGTGCGTGCTCGTAGCGCTGTCCTACGCATAGGAGAAAAATTAGCATGAATGCTGCCGCGAGAGAGTTACGTCATTTGAGTGTTTTTTATGGCCACATGTCGGGCATGAAGCCATCGCGCTCGCTTTTTTTGCAGATGATTTTGCTTTTATCATTATTAATTAGTGCTCTTTCTGTGGTTTATACAACTAATTTACAACGCATGACTTTAAGTCAATTGGCCTTTGCACAACAAGAGGCGCACCAGTTGGAAATGGAGTGGGGGCAGCTACTACTTGAACATGCTAGTTTGTCAACGCCGTCAAGGATTCAGGCTTTGGCATATGAAAAATTAAAGATGGTATTACCAGACGAAAAACAAACAGTTCTTGTACGTGATCCTGTAGCATGAAAAACGAACGACAACATCGAAGTCGAGTTTGGGTTGTTGGTATATTATTCATAATATTATGGTTCTTATTACTTTGGCGTATGGTTGATCTAACAGTTGTAGATCGTTTGTTTTTACAAGGTCAAGGTAACGCACGCAGTCTGCGTATGATGTTAGTCCCAGCTTATAGGGGCATGATTATTGATCGTGAAGGCGGAGCATTAGCTGTTAGTACACCGGTGCATTCTCTATGGGTTAATCCTAAGGTTTTTCAACCAACTCAGAAACAATTACGTAGCTTAGCCAGGCGTTTAGATCTGTCGGTAAAATTTTTACAACAAAGGATACATGATGCTAGCGGCAGGGGGTTCATGTATCTAAAGCGTCAAATTAATCCTATGTTGGCAAAAGAAATTGAAGATTTAAATATTCCTGGGCTGCATTTTCAAGAAGAATTTAAACGTTTTTACCCTGAAGCAGACAGTATTGCACAATTACTCGGATTTACTAACGTAGATGATAAAGGTATTGAAGGCTTGGAGTTGGCATACAATCATTGGCTTGCTGGATATAGTGGGCAAATTCGTGTAATTAAAGATCGCATGGGTCGAGTGATTAAAGTATTAGATACTGTCAAAGATCCACAGCCAGGACATCTATTACAGTTAAGTGTAGACCGAAGAATTCAATATTTTGCTTATAATGCATTGCAGAAAACGATTGAAAAATTTGGTGCAAAATCAGGATCAGTCGTGGTTTTGGACACACAGAATGGAGAGGTCTTGGCATTGGTCAATGCACCATCTTTTAATCCGAATGCACGTAGTAATTATGCATTAAATCGTTACCGTAACCAGGCCTTAACAGATACTTTTGAACCAGGTTCTGTGATGAAGCCGTTGAGCATAGCCAGTGCTTTAGATACTGGATCATTTGTGCCCAGCAGTATTATTGATACTCGCCCAGGATGGATGACCGTGCAGGGGCATACAATTCGTGACGTCCATCATTATGGCGTATTAGATGTGACTGGTGTATTACGTTATTCTAGTAATGTCGGTGTTACAAAAATGGTTCTAACACATCCAGCAGAGCAGTTAATGGGATTATTAACTCGTGCAGGTATTGGTCAGCGTACAGAAAGCGGTTATCCTGGTGAGAGTGAAGGATCGATGGTGAAAGTCAGCATGGCCAATCCATTTGTTCTGGCCACTTTGAGTTTTGGTTATGGGATGTCAGTTACTGCAATGCAGGTGGCTAAGAGTTATTTGATGTTTGCCAATCATGGCGAGATATTACCCATCAGATTGTTACGTCAACAACAACCAGCAGTGGGCGTTCAGGTAATATCGGCCAAAACAGCTGATCAGGTTTTAACCATGATGGAAGCGGTGGTCAATGATGGCACGGGCAAATCAGGTATGGTTCCAGGTTACCGTGTGGCCGGCAAAACTGGAACTGCCAGGGTGGCGGGTAAAAATGGTTATGGTGAGCTACGTTATTTATCTAGTTTCGTCGGTATTGCCCCGGTGTCTAATCCACGATTAATCGTAGCTGTTTTTATTCATGAGCCCTCTAAAGGTGGATATTATGGAGCAGCAGTCGCCGCTCCGCTGTTTGCAAATGTAATGGGGACTGCATTACGTATACTGCATGTACCCCCAGATCGACCGCTATAAAGGAGACATATCATGCAGTTAGATAAGTTATTAAAATCATTGGGCTTAATTACTGATATCAATGAATTAGTGACTGGATTACAGCGTGATAGTCGTTTAGTTACGCCCGGCGAGGTATTTATTGCTTTACCGGGTCCAAGGTTTGATGGCAGGTTACATGTTTTAGAAGCACTTGCTGCAGGCGCAATTATGGTTTTGTATGAGCCGAATGGTTGTGACGTCAAACATTCATTCTCTGCACGTTGTTTGCCGGTTCCTGGACTAGCAGATCGAGTCAGTGATTTGGCTAGTACTTTTTACGGTAATCCGTCACATTTTTTATCAGTTGTGGGTGTGACGGGTACTAATGGTAAAACAACGATTGCGCATCAATTGACCCAAGCAAATGCGCTGTTAGGTCGGCGTGCGGTATACATTGGTACCTTAGGTATTGGAGATGTAAATTCTTTAACAGCATCTGTAAATACAACTCCTGATGCATTATGTTTACAAAGAGTTTTGAGCGAATGTAAGAATTCAGGCATAGAACAGGTTTGCATGGAAGTTTCTTCTCATGGTTTGGCTGAAAAAAGGGTTGAAAATATTGAGTTTGAACAGGCAATTTATACTAATTTAACCCATGATCATTTAGATTATCATGGAACTATAGCCGATTATGCCGCGGCAAAAACACAGTTATTTCGTACACCATCATTAAAAAGTGCGATTATTAATTATGACGATACTTATGCGGGTCAAATGATTGCTGCTTTGCCAGCTGGCTGTCAACTATTCACCTATGGCTTACAGTCCGGATGTGATCTACAGGCAACTAATATTGAATATAGTATTTCAGGCACATCTTTTGATGTAGTTTCATTATTTGGAAATGTTCGATTAAGCACTACCGGATTGGGTCAATTTAATGTTTATAATGCGCTAGCTGTTTTTGCCAGCCTACTAGCACAAGGGCATAATATAACTGAAGTCAGTATGGTAATGGCTGCATTACAGTCTTGTCCTGGACGGATGGAGTTGGTTATGCAAATGCCGTGTGTGGTAGTGGATTATGCGCATACTCCGGACGCACTTGAGAATGTACTACAGACATTACAGAAATTTAAAATTGCTCAATCATCCAATAAAATATGGGTGGTATTTGGTTGTGGCGGCGATCGTGATCGATCTAAGCGTCCAATTATGGGGCAGATTGCGAGTAAATATGCTGATATGGTGGTGATTACCAGTGATAATCCGCGTAAAGAATCACCAACTGAGATTATCGATGCTATTGCAGCAGGGGTGCTCCGGGATAGTAATGTAATGAAGATCCTGGATCGTGCTGAAGCTATACGTACAGTTTTAAACTTAGCGAGTAAAAATGATATTATCCTGATTGCAGGTAAAGGTCATGAATCTTATCAGGAAATAGGCACGTTGCGTTTGTTTTTCTCTGATCAGGCGATTGTTCGTGCTGATGCCATCGGTTAGCTCAAGTAAATTATGACAGAGGTTGGCATCTTTAAAAATAACTGAAAAAAAATGCTAACTTATTGATTTATTAATTGGCCTTGGCGGCATAATTGGCTAAATTCGAGTTACCATGTCCGTAAAATAACGAAATATGAAACCTAAAGGACATATTAGACGCAAAAAGCTAAAAGCATGTCTAAAAATCCCTTTTCCGTGCAGTTAATCGAATAAGATAGGCATGCCCTCTAGGTTGTGTTATTCCTAACCTTGGGGACATCTAGTCGGGTCTACAGGAGTGTGAAGCGCAGCAGACCCCGATTGTACCTATTTCATCTACGGCGCATGATGTGGCGCCGGGTTGGCAACAATCGTCATGTGCGTATGTTGGTAACCCTGATAGGGTCAAGATACCAATTATGGTAATTTTCCATAAAGTATGCATACTTTTTCTCCGCAGGTCAGCCCATTTTATATTCATGCTGGATTGCATCAAAATCCATGGACGAAATACTTTGATTACAGCATTTTAATAAACTTCGACACCATTTGTGCCATCTTTTCGATGTATTGTACTTCTTTGGACAAACACTGCCTAAAGTCCTTCCACTTTAATTATAGACGCATTTTTAAAATTCTATAAACAGTCCTTTTAAATCTTGTTCTGTCAGTTTGATCACCAGCTAGTAATTCTAAAACAATTTTAGTTTTAAATTCAGCTGGATACTTCTTTTGTTTTTTAGTCATAGTTATTAACCCTAGTTGCTGTTATTTATTTTAACAGTTTAGTTACGGAATGCTAATTATTCTTGTCCGGAAAAGTGGTGGCATTATATTTTATCAAAAAAAGTTAATTCAAGACTGGATACTTTTGGAATGATTCTAAAAGGACTCGGTTTCAACTTATCCAGCGTGGCTTCCACTACCTACAGATGCGCAGAAGAGCCATAAATTGACACTATCTGGGCTTCAAGGTTTTACTGTCTCATCGATAGGGTTCACTTTAATACAATTCCCAAAAGATAAATCTTGAACA
>CANNIJ010000037.1 GCA_947505025.1 Legionellaceae bacterium
CTTTTACGAAAGGAATACAAGTAGGTCATTATATCACACAATCGCAGCTTGCGGTGTGTTGTTTAAAAAACATACTAATACACACTGGATCGTTAATAACTTTTTCATGGAATGAACCGCAAGGACCCACCACGGAGGCCATTAGCGCGTCTGCATCGAGTTAAAATAAGGCTCAGTGCTTTATTTTTTTTCTTTAAGGTGCTACAATGCGCTAAACAACTTGTCCATGGAAATAAAATGCACTCACTGAAAGAATTGGCTAGTTCGGATATAATTAATTCAATCCTAAAGAAAGAATATATTGGCCCAGATAAAAGAACCTTAGAGTCTAAATATGGCAGCCACCAGCAAGCCTTGCTCTATACACATACTGATCATCCGGATGTTATAATCTTCCCACCATCTTCTGATATCGATACCCAGGGCATTGAACCGATAAATGAAATGTTACTTGCAGCCAAAGGAAGTAACCTCGATGGGGTCACCAAAATGATATTTCCTGTGGTGGAACAACAAAACATATTGTTTTTTGGGCCGCGCAAGCACTGGGTAACTGTATTCTTTGATATAAATACTAAAAATATTACAGTTATAGATCCACGTCCAGCGATTATTAATTGGTGGTATCCAACATCAAACATGCAAGCCTTATTTCGTAGTGCAATAACTACACATCTTAGCCTGGAATTAAACGAATTTCGTGTGGTAAGCCTCAACAAGCAATTTGACAACACTAGTTGCGGGCACTGGACCTTGGCTACGATAGATCACCTTATACTGCATGGTTTATCTGATTTAGAAAATATTTCATTACCCGAGGTGGATGAGAACGAGTCTGAGGTGGGGGTGGAGGTGGATGAGAACGAGTCTTTAGGTAATTCAACTACTTGGTATGAGGTTAGTTCAAACCAAGCATATGACGAATATAATCAGAAAATTAAGGATGATCTACCTAACAATGACACTAATCATGAGACATTGCTGCAGCTGTTTGCGAATAACTTCAGTAGCTATGACGAGTTTGTCCAGAACTGCATGATAGTATTACTTGCTATTTTTATCCTGTGTATTTTAGTAATAATTATAACTTGCCCGCCTGTAGCAGCAGCTCTTGGTATTGCCGGATTAGTCTGCAGTACGATTTACCTGATGGCAGTAGTCACGGCCTTTGTTGGAATGATCGGCACGTTCACACTAGCTATGATGAGCACTGAAGATCAGGTGAATTCTAATGACTATTCTTTTTTAAACACAGAACCTTCAGCCGATGGGCTGGGCTCTTTAGTTTTTAATGGTTAGTAACCATATCAGGCACACACATAATAATAAAAATACTAACACTCCAGCGCCGGTCATATAACTCAGACCTCGCTCTGGTTTGGCGGTATAATCTAGAAATGCTAATAAATCCTGGATTACCTTTTGTTTCTCAGCATGACTAGTACCGTAGAATACATCCGGCATCACAACATCGGGTATGATGTAATTATTTACACCAAATGGCCGATGTTTATCTGGGTAAAAGCCATTTAAATACTTGAACAACCATGCTTGGCCTTTTTCAGCTGATACCAATGATAAATCACGCGGCACACGCCCAAACCAGCTTAAAGCTTGTTCTGTGGATAATGACGATAATATCGGATCATATGCGCGCGATTTTATGCCTAAATCATTACTTAAATTAACCCAGCGCACATAACGCAAACTATGGCAACCGGAGCAATGTAACATAAATACATCGGCTCCACGCCGCACTTGTGTCCTATTATAAACCACATTACTGTGCGCACCGGTACTTAATATCCAACCAAGAAAAAAAATAGCGCTGATTATTCTTGAGCATTGCATCAGATCTGAATCCTATTGGGTATAGATCGATGTGACTCATACTTAGTGTAAACCGGCATTGTTAAAAAGTAGGCAAAATAGAGCAGGGTAAAACCTCGCGCCAAAATTATTCTCATGCCTGTAGGCTCAATCAGGCCCAGCACTCCCAGACATACAAAACTTAACACAAAAACAACCAGAGCCGCACGTGACAATCGGCCCTTATAACGCATTGAACGCACCGGACTTCGATCTAACCACGGCAGAAAAAACAAAATTATAACGCCTGCACTGGTAACCAAAATGCCTGCGCCCTGATGTGGAATACAACGTAGCATGCTGTAAAATGGAGTCAAATACCAAACTGGATGGATGCCATCAGGGGTTAACAACGGGTTCGCCGGTACCAGGTTGGTTGGCTCTAAAAAATAACCAGCCATATCAGGGGAAAAGAACACAACCGCAAAGAAGACTAGTAAAAAAATCAATATTGCTCGCACATCTTTTTTGACGTAAAAAGGATAAAAAGGCACAGTATCTTGCTCATATGCAGCCACGTCATCTTTAGCTGGCAGATCAATCCCTTGAGGATTATTGGATCCAACATGATGTAGAGCAACCACATGTAAAAAGATAATCAACAGTAATAACAAAGGAATACCGATAACATGCCACGCGAAAAAACGTTGCAACAAAACTGTGCCAACGGTATGACTACCTCGAACCAAACCCAGAAGCAGATCGCCGACTACCGGCACAGCACCTATAAAGGAGGTAAACACTTGCGCCCCCCAATAAGATAGTTGACCAAAAGGTAGTAAATAACCAAAGAATGCTTGCGCCATTGATAAAAACCACAGCACCACACCTAAGATCCATACCAACTCGCGTGGTTTTTGATATGAGCCATACAAGATGCCACGAAATATATGTACATAGAGCACAATAAAAAAGGCCGATGCGCCTGTTGCATGCAAGTAACGTAATAACCAGCCCCAGGACACATCACGCATAATGCTTTGAATCGAATCAAAAGCACCGGCAGCAGTCGGTGTGTAAAACATGGTTAACCACAGACCGGTAATCCCTTGGTTAAATAAAGCCACCAAGGCCAAAATCCCAAAACAATACATAAAGTTTAGATTTTTAGGTACAAAATACTGCGAGAAATAACGCTGAAATGTTTGCCGTACAGGAAACCTGGCGTCTAACCAATTTAAAAAGCCACTGCTCATGCAGACTCACCGATAATAATTTCATGATCACTGATAAAACGATACGGCGGCACACGCATATTTAATGGCGCCGGCACATTTTTAAACACGCGCCCGGCAAGATCGAAACGTGAACCATGACACGGACACACCCATCCACCGGGCCAATCAGTCTGAACTACTGCTGGCTCAAAACGTGGCGAACAACCCAGATGTGTGCACAAACCTACCAAAACAATGTACTCAGGATCCAGCGAACGCCAGTCATTTTGGGCATAATCTGGTTGTTGCAATGCATGGGAATCAGGATCACGTAATTGTGCACGATTTGCGTGTAAACTTTCTTGCATCTCAAGGGTTCGGCGTACGATCAAAACTGGTTGATCTTGCCATGCCACGATTATTTGCTGTCCTGGAGTTAAATCTTTTAGATCAACCTTAACCGGTTGTATTTCAGATATAGTACTGGCATTTGGCTGCAACGACGATAAAAAAGGTGTCAATGCACAAGCTGCACCTACACAAGCCAACAGCTTGGTAGATTTTTTTAAAAAACAACGACGGGCCCCGTCTACATTATCAACAGGGCCAGAGTCTTTAGCGTTTGGAGTACTGTGTAGCACGACGTGCTTTATGTAAACCAACTTTTTTACGCTCAACACAACGTGAGTCACGTGTTAATAGCGCACGTGCACGTAATTTCTTACGGAAAGAATCTTCACGTGGCTCTGCACCCTCAACAGCATCTTTTTCGTCAAACGCAACCAATGCACGAGCAATACCCAGGCGAATCGCACCAGCCTGACCAGTACTACCACCACCGACAACTGTAGCATAGATGTCAAATTTATTTAACATGTCTACAGCTTCCAACGGTTGCCGAATAACCATGGATGAAGTTTCACGACCGAAATAATCCGCTAAGGCGCGTTGATTAACGATTATGTTGCCTTTTCCTGGTCGTAAAAACACTCTGGCTGTTGAGCTTTTTCTACGCCCAGTACCATAATACTGCGTGATTGGTTTTGTTACCGCCATAATAATTAGCCCTTAATCTCAAGTTGCTTGGGTTGTTGTGCTGCATGAGGATGATCTGTACCTACATAGATCTTTAACTTACGATACATCTCTCGGCCCAAAGTGTTTTTAGGAAGCATACCTTTCACCGCACGCTCTAAAATACGCACCGGATGCTTTTCCTGCAATTTATCAAAAGATATTGATTTAATCCCACCTGGAAAGCCTGAATGGTGATAATAAATCTTTTCTTGAAACTTTTGACCTGTAACTTTAAGTTTCTCTACATTTGTTACTACAATATAATCTCCCGTATCGACATGCGGAGTATATTCTGCTTTATGTTTGCCACGCAAGCGACGTGCGATCTCTGTAGATAGACGACCAAGAATAGCGTCAGTTGCGTCAATTACAAACCAATCTCGTTTCACTTCGTGCGCCTTGGCGCTAAATGTTTTCATTAAACAAACTCCATACCACCCTAATATCTTATTGAGCGGGCAATGTTAACTAAAATCAAAGCAATTGACAAGAGGATCGGTTATATTTCTGCCGGATCCCGAACTATTCTGCCAATAACCTTGCTTGCATTTTCATTTTCAACGTCATACCTGGCTTAAATGTAACCACACGACGCGCTACAACTGCAACACTTTCACCGGTTTTAGGGTTACGTCCGGGGCGCTGAACTTTATCACGTAAAATAAAATTACCAAAACCTGAAAGCTTTACATTTTGTCCTTGTTCCAGCATCACACGCAACTCTTCAAAAAATATATCCACCATGCGCCGCGCATCTGGCTTGGATAAATTAAAACGTTCACATAAAGACTCTGCCATCATGGCTTTACTCAGAGCACTCATGCTTTCCTCCTCCGTATATGCACTTCGATCACTCAGTACGAAGTGTTATTGAAAAAGCCTGTCCTAGGGCATGAAGTATACCATCAATCATGGTATTAATCTCCACATCCTGCAATGTACGCTCATCATGCTGTAAAGTTAACGCAATAGCGACACTTTTCTGTCCTGGAGATATCGAGCCCCCCAAATACACATCAAAAACATCAAAAGATTTTAAAAATTTCGCCGGTACCGATCCACGAACCACCTGTTCTATTTGTGCAGAACTGACTGAAACATCAACCACCAAGGATAAGTCACGACGTGTCTGAGGATATTTAGAAATTTTTTGATAGGTTGGCCCTGGAGCTCCAACCAAAGGCTGCAATTGAATCTCAAACAACATAACTTCTGCGCGCGCATCCACAGCATCCGTTAATCGCGGATGCAATACACCCAGCCAACCAATTGGTTTTTCATTCAAGACAACGCGTGCTGTCTTGCCTGGATGTAAAGCTGGATGAACCGCTGGTTCAAAATGCACCCCCGACAATCGTAAAGACGCAAAAATAGCCTGTAGATCACCCTTTAGATCAAAAAAATCAAAACAATGATCGACTTCACCCCAATGCAACAGTCCTTTAGATCCGGTGATCAAACCAGCGCAACATGCATGCTCTAGAACCCCATCCAGGGACACCTCAAAAATCACGCCAGTTTCAAATAATTTCAGCATGGTTTGTTGTCTGTGTAAATTATGCACCATGGACGCGAGTAATCCAGGCCATAATCCAGCACGCATTGTCGATAATTCTTCAGACAATGGATTTAATAGGTCCATTGTAGAAATATCAGGATAAATCGCCGCCTGTAAACCTGGATCCACAAAACTATAACTCATGGTCTCTTGATAGCCGCGCATACATAATGCATTTTGCAGCTCCACAGTCAGTGCATCCAAATAATTAATTGGGGCAGCTTGAATTACACCCTGCATGGCTTTTTCTTCAATCTTGTCATAACCATATAAACGTAATATTTCCTCAACCAAATCAACTGCCAGAGAAATATCAAATCGATATGCAGGAATTGTCACCATCCAATTGTGGTTATCCTTTTGAACCGGCATGTTTAGCGACTCAAGCATGTGCTGCATAGACGTTTCAGGTAACTGCATACCAGAAACACGCGCAAAACAATCTGGGGAAAAACTAACAATCCGCTGAGCTGGCAGATACTGTGAATCTTGCAGGCTAACCACAGGACCAGGCACGCCACCAACAACCGAAATCAATAAAGCAGTTGCACGCTCTAATGCGTCATGCTGCAAGGTTGGATCAACTCCACGCTCAAAACGTTGCGAGGCATCCGTCCCCAAACTACAGTGACGCGCCATAGCCGCTATAATCTTTGGAGTAAAAAAAGCACTTTCAATCAATATATCAGTTGTCATAGCCTGAACTGCACTGCCCGATCCACCCATCAAGCCCGCTAAAGCCAAGACCTGAGTTTGATCTGCTATCACCAACATCTTAGGATCACAGATAATTTCTTTACCATCTAACAAAATTATGGATTCATTTTCACGACCATATCGTACTTGAATCGAACCCGCTATAGTTGTTAAATCAAATGCATGTAATGGCTGACCAACCTCTAACATCACGTAATTCATCACATCCACTACTGGATGAATCAGTCTTAAACCACTGCGGCGCAAACGCTCTTGCATCCACAGCGGAGTGATGGCATGTATATCAATGCCTGTTAATACGCGAGTACAATACTGCGGACAAGCCGCTGGTTCAACTATCTTAATCTCTGGGATAATAGTGCTTAAAGCCAGTACTGGTTCACATACAAACACAGGAGAATTGAGATCATTTAATGCTGCAACTTCACGTGCCAGACCCAAAACACTTAAACAATCCGCTCGGTTGGGTGTTAAGTCTATATCAAAAATCAGATCATCTAACTCTAGAAATGCACGTAAATTCATGCCGACTGGTGCATTATCCGGCAATTCTAAGATGCCTTCAGAATTATCCTCTAAACCCAGCTCAGCTGCCGAACACAACATGCCTGAGGATGCCTGACCACGTACCAAGGAAGATTTAATATAAATGTCACCGGGTAACACCGATCCCGGTAATGCCATGGCAACATACAAACCTGCGCGAACATTTTTTGCGCCACAGACCACTTGAACATGCGATTCAGATCCAGTATTGATCATACATACGGTTAGTTTATCTGCATCAGGGTGCGGTTGAGTTTTTACCACATAAGCTACAATTACATCCGAGAAATCACCTGAGGCTGCATGTAACCCATCTACCTCTAGCCCTGCCATAGTCAACTGATCGGCTATTTGTTGGGCAGTTAATGACGCCGGATTAATCCACTCGCGTAACCACGCTTCACTTACTTTCATTTCATGACCTTTAAAACTGTTTTAAAAACATAATATCGTTTTCAAAAAGCATCCTTAAATCATCAATGCCATAATACAGCATCGCCAAACGATCTATACCCATACCAAAGGCCCAGCCCTGATACTCGGCTGGAGAAATATTCACCGATTCCAAAACATTAGGATGTACCATGCCACACCCACCAACCTCCAACCAACCAGTAAATTTACAAGTTCTGCAGCCTTTACCATGACACTGAGTACATTCAATATCCATTTCAGCCGATGGCTCGGTAAATGGAAAATAAGATGGTCTAAATCTTAATGACAATTCACGCCCAAACAGATGCGCAAAAAAATCATGTAATACGCCCTTAAGCTGACCTAAATTGACATGTTTATCCAGCCATAAACCCTCGACCTGATGGAACATCGGGGTGTGTGTCAAATCAGAATCGCAGCGATATACTCGACCTGGAGCAATCAAACGTACCGGTAGCTCGGCCTTTAACAAAGTACGTATTTGTACTGGAGAAGTATGTGTGCGTAATAACTGTCCGTCACCAAAATAAAATGTATCATGCATGGCACGTGCAGGATGATGCTCTGGGATATTCAGCGCGACGAAATTATAAAATTCAGATTCAATTTCAGGTCCATCAACCAAGGAAAAACCCAAAGCTCTAAAATAAGCATTGATCTGACGTTTTATATGTGTGACCGGATGTAACGAACCAACCTGACAATCTCGACCCGACAAGGTTATATCAAGTGCTTCGTTGGCTAATTTTTGTTCCAAGGCAAATTCTTTTAATACTGCGCGTTTTTCGTCAAAACGTTCGGATAAATCACGCTTGGCTTGATTGACCAACTGACCTACGCGAGGTTTTTCAGCTGCAGGCAGATGCACTAATTGCTTGAGCAATTCAGTGACACGACCTTTTTTGCCCAAATAATCAACACGCAGTGTGTCCAAAAGGACAATATCTTGAACCTGATCGATTGCAAGAAAAGCCTGCTCTAATAACACCACAAGATCGCGCATGATGAAAACTCGGGTTAGAACCCAACTCGTAGCTAGAATATTTCTAGAATAACCACGGGTTGGGTTAAAATAAGAACCAATACGATAGATTCTTATGTTGAATTCAAACTAAGCTAAAGCTTGCTTAGCAGTTTCAGCAACTGCTGCAAAACCAATTTTATCGTGTACAGCCATGTCCGCTAGTACCTTACGATCTAAGTCAATCTCTGCTTTTTTCAAACCATCAATCAAACGACTGTAAGATAGACCGCATTCACGCGCTTGTGCATTGATCCGCGTGATCCATAGTGCGCGAAATTGACGTTTCTTTTGACGTCTATCACGATATGCGTACTGTCCAGCTTTAATAACTGCTTGTTTAGCTACACGGTACGTACGACTACGGGCACCATAATAACCTTTAGCTTGATCTAATATTTTCTTATGACGAGCTTTTGCCGTCACCCCACGTTTAACTCTAGGCATACTTTATCTCCTCACTTAACTGCCGTGCAACATACGAACCACCAAACGCGCATCACATAACTTCAGTGTTCCTGAATCAACGCGATATTGGCGTTTTTGCTTGGGCGACTTTTTCGTGAGGATATGGTTACGGTAAGCGCCTCGACGCTTGATCGCACCACTTGCCGTTTTACGGAAACGTTTACACGCTCCACGATGTGACTTTAACTTTGGCATAACAACATACTCCGCAATTAAGGCTGATATTCAAGTGCACGCAAGTATAAATACTAAAACGCACGCCCAAATAATCGCCGGATCATTGTTTTTTCTTTGGTGATAACACCATCAATAATTGACGTCCTTCTCGCTTCGGATGCTGCTCGACTACCGCTTCTTCTGCGGTGTCACGCTGCACACGATCAAGAATTTTCATGCCAAGATCTTGATGAGCTACTTCACGACCACGAAATCGCAGTGTGACTTTAACTTTATCACCATGATTGAGGAAACGGATCAGGTTGCGTAGCTTTACCTGATAATCTCCTTCTTCCGTCGTAGGACGAAACTTCAACTCTTTGATCTGAATCTGCTTTTGCTTCTTTTTCGCTTCAGCTTGCTTCTTACTCAGTTCAAAAAGATATTTTCCATAATCCATTATGCGACATACTGGCGGTTTAGCCGTAGGTGATATCTCAACCAAATCACATGCACTGGCTTCCGCAGCAATCAATGCTTCGCGTAAAGATACTATGCCTGCCTGATTGCCGTCCACATCAATTAATCGCACTTCAGGGACATTGATTTGTTCGTTTATTCGTGCGCGATCGCTTTCACGCTTAGTTGATGCACTAATGGTTCAATCCTCCGTTTAGGAACATTCTTAACGACCTTCTTCTGCAAGCATACCATACAACGCGGTTAGCGTCATACTGCCTAAATCTGCGCCATCACGTGTACGCACAGTAACCTGGCCTGTTTCCGCCTCTTTATCACCCAGAATGACCAGGTAGGGTACTTTCTGCATGGTATGTTCGCGAATTTTAAATCCAATTTTTTCATTTCTAATATCTAAAGCTGTACGCAAACCCTCTTTACTTAACGCATCACAGACATCAACAGCATATTGGCTGTGTTTTTCACTGATAGTTAAGATTGAGACCTGTGTTGGAGAAAGCCATAGTGGGAATTTACCAGCATAATGTTCAATCAAAATGCCGATGAAGCGCTCGAAAGTACCCAGAATCGCTCGGTGCAACATAACTGGGGGTTGTTTACTACCATCCTCCGCAATATAGTTTGCATCTAAGCGTTCGGGCATGGAAAAATCTACTTGTATAGTACCACACTGCCAAATACGACCCAAGCAATCGGCTAAAGAACATTCAATTTTTGGTCCATAAAAAGCTCCTTCACCGGGTGCTTCTTGCCAAACAATCCCTCGATCCTGTAGTGCTTGCTGTAATGCTTGTTCAGCTTTATCCCAACTAGCATCAGAGCCCACACGTTTTTCTGGTCTACGCGCCAATCTATAAATAATCGATGTGAATCCAAAGTCAGCGTAAACAGTTTGTACTAACTCTAACATCATTGCGACTTCAGACTGAATTTGTGCCGGAGTACAAAAAATATGTGCGTCATCTTGTACCATATTACGCACACGCATCAAACCATGTAGCGAACCCGATGGTTCACAGCGGTGACAATTGCCAAACTCAGAATAACGCAAGGGTAAATCACGGTAACTTTTAATGCCTTGATTATATACCTGAACATGACACGGACAATTCATTGGCTTCACGGCGTAATGTCGGTTATCTGTTTCGGTAACAAACATCTCGTCTCTAAAATTTGCCCAGTGCCCTGACTTCTCCCATAATACGCGATCAACCAACTGTGGTGTTTTAATTTCCTGATAACCAAAAGTTGACAGCCTCTTGCGCATATATTTTTCTAAAACCTGATAAATCGCAAAACCTTTGGGATGCCAAAAAACCATCCCTGGAGCAATATCCTGAAAATGAAATAAATCTAGAGCTTTACCTAATTTACGATGATCACGTTTCTCAGCTTCTTCTAATTGGAACAGATGTTGCTCCAGTGCTTTTTTGTCCGCAAACGCCGTACCATAGATCCGCTGCAGCATTGGGTTCTTAGAATCCCCACGCCAGTACGCTCCGGCTAGCTTAGTGAGCTTAAATGCTTTTAAACGACCAGTGGAGGGCACATGCGGGCCTCTGCATAAATCTTCAAAGTCACCTTGTTTATATAAAGACAAAACTTGATCGGCGGGAATATCTTGAATAATCTTAGCCTTATACTCCTCTCCCAGGCCAGTAAAATACTCAATAGCCTGATCACGATGCAATTCACGGCGTACAATTGTTAAATTTTCGGCAGCTATTTCATGCATTTTCTTTTCAATGGCAATCAAGTCTTCTGGGGTAAATGCTCGTTCAAATGCAAAATCATAATAAAAACCATCAGCTATCACCGGGCCAATAGTAACTTGTGCGCGGGGAAATAAAGTTTTAACTGCATGTGCCAACAAATGCGCCGTTGAATGACGCAGAACCTGCAGCCCACCGGGATCTTTGTCCGTGATCAACTCTACAGAACAGTCATTTGATAACACAGTACCCAGATCAACCTCGTGGCCATCCACGCGGCCATACAATGCAGACTTCGCTAATCCAGGAGAAATACTATGCGCAAAAGCATACAGGCTCATATCCTGCGGTATATGTTTTTGTTGTCCATCCGGCAATGTTATTGTTGGCATTTATACCATTCCTAACCTATACAAAAAAAATACCCTGTCAAGCAGGGCGATATTGGTAGGCACGAGTGGGATCGAACCACCGACCACCACCATGTCAAGGTGGTGCTCTACCACTGAGCTACGTGCCTAGATAAATTTTTTTCAGTTAACCTAAAAAGATCATGCGCATTATAACGTGCAATTACTCCTGAACGCAATACACTAAATATGGCCGGTGTAACCAAGATAATTGAGTTACACCCGATCCATGTACTTAGTTGGACTAGTATGCGTGCGGCACTGCCGCTCCACCACTTTCTTAACACACGACCATCACGCATTGTTCCATCGTTGCGTGTGACCTACGGTGTACACGCATTCTATAATAATTTCAACCTAAGTCAACATATTATTTCCTTTAGGAAACATATTATTTCCTAAAGGAAACCTTAGTATGTTGCATGGTATGCGATATTTTGTTAAAATTGATTACTAAAAAAGTACGGGTAAAACTATGGAACGTGCAGATCTGGTAGAACAATTCGCGGCACGTCTACGTCAAACACTGATTCAGTCAGGTTATGGTTCAACACGCAGTGCCAGTGGCGTTAACTTACAACGTTTAGCCGAGCTAACTGGGCATTCAGTACAAATCTGTCGTAAATATCTGTTAGGCCAAGTAATTCCTGATCCAGCTAAGCTGAGCGTTTTAGCGGCCAAGCTCAATGTATCTCCAGGCTGGCTTTTGTTTGGAGATTGTCATGGAATGGAGCATATGGAAGAACATAAGGTAACGATTAGTGAGCCACTGTTACACTATATCTTTACGCATGCAAACGAATTATATCAGTCAAAAAATTCCGGTGAAGATTTGCCGGGTTTCCTGGTGGAGCTTACAAAAGATGTTAGTTCCATAAATGCAAGCGAGGTCAAGTCAAAAAAAATCATAGATTTAGCCTTATTGTCCGCTAAACATTTTACTTGATATCCAGCTTTTACCCCGTAAGCAGGTTGACCCGGGCCCTTATCATTACCCGCAAGTCTCTAGTGCTAACCTCTCCCGCTTTCGGACGTCCTTTCGATGCATATTTTTTTACTGCAACAGAAGAATGACCTGATTAATACACTAAATTCTGACTGGATTGATTTATATCAATCGTTATGTTGGAGATTGTGCCACTGATTGGAGATCCCTCACTGCGTTCAGGATGACGTAGTGGGGAGTTACGAAAAACCTAACTTGGAAGTTAGAACTTGTTTTGTTAGCCCTTCGGCTTAATTAAAAATTCTTTGCAAGAAGGTGCGGAATGGCAGGTATAGTTAATGTGCCATGTAATTGCGATCTTCGAATGTAATACTTATTAGACATCGCGCACACAAACCATAGTTATCGTAATTCAACGCAAATAGGCCGGAGATAAGAAAATAAATCTCCAGCGATTATGGCGAATAAGTATCTTATATTTCCATATGAAACATAAGAGGATTTGGGTCTTCAATGACGGGGTCTAATGCTTCGGGGAAATCAAATTTAATTGCAGTACATAGTAATTTGATCGACAATGAAGAATTTCTTTTTTTGACGGCACCTTGCGGTAATTGCTCCCCATGTCCTACAACTGGACATTCTGTGAGATCTCCAAATAAATCCCTGAGATTGTATACATGGCCATACATTACAAAGTTAGATCGACTGAGTTTCATGATTGGATGTTTGGCACCCAAATGATTTATGTATTCATAAGTTGATACTGATCCCATATGTGATATTTTTTTTATTAAAATATTTCCCTCGAGTAGAATTGGGTAGTTATACGACTCATAACTCGCAGGTAACACAATCAGGCGAAATGCGCGCTGAGTTAAACACTCTAAGTCATATTTTGCTGGTGTGTTTTGTGATTGATGTTCTGTAAAGAATCTAGGCATATATAGCACCATTAAAGAATATACGAACTGACTAGTATACTGTAAAGCAAGCGCTAAGTACAAATTTAGCGCTTTCCAATGCAAAATGAGTCTGAAATAATCCACCGGGTTGATAGTTACTGATTTCCACTCAAGCCAGTGTTTATCCGGGTTTGTTACTGTATGATGCGCCCCATATAAAAATAATAACATTGGATATACCTCTGAATAAAGTCGCGCTACGATTGGACCCAAACTGAATTAACGGAATCTGACTTTAACGAATTTATTTCGGTTATCCCGGGGCAAAACTATCTGGTTAGGA
>CANNIJ010000038.1 GCA_947505025.1 Legionellaceae bacterium
GCCAGTCTTTTAGATGCCTTTTCTATGTTCATCATAGTGTCAAATGGCAACAGTGCATTTAATTGTCGATCCAGTTGCTCTGCATGCTCTATGCCGCGTGCAGCGTAAATGCGCTGCATCCGCGTTGAAACTCCAGTTAAAATTGGTAAAACCACTGGTAATTTATTTTGTTTAATTAACATAAATCTATTAGTATCCTGTTCGCAAATCTAATGTGCTACACTGATTGGATTATAACGAACGGTAACGTTAAATTCTATGCAAATTCAATTAGAACCGGCAGACAATAATAGTATTCAAGCCTATGATCAAAATCATGTGATGATTTCAGGTAAAAAATATACTCAAAACATGATCATCACAGCAACTCAAATTATTAGTCATTGGGATGCAGTTGAGCTGGCCGATCTAACACCCGACCAATTCAGGGAGGTGTTAACAGACCCACCAGACATCATTCTATTGGGTCATAACCTACGACAAACTATCCGGCCAAATTTGTTAATTCAAGAACTATCAAAAATACGTATAGGTATTGAGTGCAGTGATATCGGGGCCGCATGCAGAACTTTTAATGTATTATTAAATGAAAATCGTCGTGTAGTCTTAGCTATACTTTTCCATACAAACAACTCAGCAGTATAAAAAAACCAGGGCAAGGCCCTGGTTTGGTCATCCATGATACTCATGTCCGTTTGAGTGACAATTCCCTTTCTCTGGCTTCTCATCCGTAGAAGTCATAATTAAAACATAGCAACCTTTTCTGTACACTGCAAGTTGCCTGAATGATTCTGTACTAAAAATAAGAGATCTCTTTACGACATATCAAGAAGTAGTTAACATCCACTCTAGAGTTAAGGCTTGCTTGGCGGGTAAATGGGTTATAGCTCATGCCTGATATACCCTTAACTACTAAACCGGCCGCACGAACTACTCTGGATAATTCACTTGGTTTAATAAACTTATTATACGTATGTGTTTGGCGTGGTAATAAATCTAAAATATATTCTGCGCCAATGATCATATCGCAATATGCGCGTAAATTACGATTAATCGTCGATAGAAATAAATATCCTCCAGGAGCCAGTAACCTGGACATGTGTGTCACTACACCAGCCACATCACTCACATGCTCTAGCATTTCCATACAAGTAATTATTGGAAATACCGGTGCGTAAAAATCTTCTATTGCTTGGCAGGTATATTGTATTGATAATCCTTGAACGCCGGCATGTTGTTTAGCGGCATTAATTGCATGTTCTTCAGCATCTAAACCAATGACATCTGCAGAATTTAGAGCCATCGACTCAGCTAATATACCGCCGCCACAACCTACATCCAGGATCCTTTTACCGGCAATATCCACCCAACGCTGTATAAGCTCGAGTCTGACTGGATTTATGTCGTGCAGTGTTCTTAAAGGTCCATTATGATCCCACCAATGATCTGCATGTTGTGCAAATTTATCCATTTCACAACTATCAATGCTTGTTGTCATCATGCACGCTCAGCAAATTTAAAGGTCTAAAAAAATCCAACACAGTTTGATTGGTGATGAAACTTGTATGGTACGGGTGTTCGGCATTAATACAATCAAACGCATGCGCCAGGGTGATTTTTTCTGCCACACGTCCCAAAACAAGTACTTTAATCCACGGACAAGATATTGCCAGCTCACCCAAAAGGCTAGACATAAAAGGTCGCCACTGGCGTGCATGATCTGGTACTTGGCCAGGGGTATAGACTAATGATGCATTCAATAGTAAAAAACCATGCTTTATCCAGTTTCTAAACAACCGATCAGCCGTTGGGTAATACATTGAGTGATCTAATCTTGCAATCGCGGCTTGCGAAAAATCATTGACTAAATCACCACGTGCATGCAGTAACATTTTCATCATATTACGCAATGATGTGGCACGATTTACTGACTTGCTCAAACCAGTATTACTCCATAAATCCTTTACTGCAGCATCCCAGAAAGCACAGCCATTAGCTGATTGCGCACGTGGATAAGGAGACTCGCCTAACAAAATAAAACGCGTACTAAGTAGTGGCTGTTGAAAAGCTGCGAATAAAAAAAATGACCCCGGCAACCATGCCTGGGTCATTTTAAGCCGTTCTAGATAATCATCACTCATACACATTAGAGATCGTGACAATATTTCAAGCCATGTCGAATGAACGTTTTCGAGCATAGAGTGCCGAAGATCAAGCGGTGTTTGAGTGAACATTAAATTTAGTCGCGTGTTCCTACATATTTGTCATCAAAATAATGACGCAATTTTGTACGCAAAGTTCCTCGGCTAATCCCTAACATAACGGCTGCACGTGATTGATTGTATTTGCAATGTTCCATCACCGCTTTAAATAAAGGTGTCTCAATTTCTTCCAAAACAAACTGATATAAATCAATTGGCTCAGAACCTTTTAATTCAGAACAGTACCGCTGTACTGATTGTGTAACACTTGCAGACAATGACGCGCTACTTTCCAGAGCTTCGTTACTGATGTTCATTTCTTAACTCCTAATCTCTAAATATAAATAAAAAAACTTGTGTCCACGATATCTCTTATGTACTGTTCACCTGCGACATAGACACAATTAATGGCGCGCTACATTAGTATAGCTAACTGCGTAATTCATGACAAGAAAAGATTAATCTAACCCCTGTATATTTAAATTTATAAACTCAACATGCTTGCGGTAAACGGGTGTCCATTTACAAGCACATGACCATTACTTAATTTAAGCTCGATTGAGTCATCCTGACCATCTTTAGCTAAAACACCAGCCTGAAACATAGATGCGATCCTTGAATCAGCCAATGCTTCTGGATTGTCTGTGGTTGCCTCTACTTTTTTAGAACCCCAAGGATGATTAATCCATAGTGTCATCCATTTTTTCAAAACTTGCGAGCCAATCGTCAACTTTAATCCACCAGATATCTTCTGCGACAAATGAATCGGATTGCTAATGTTTTCTTTAGGGAAAACCAAGTGCATTGACCCATGTACATCACCTTCAGGTAACTTAAGGTTCAATTCATGCACAGCAAAAATCGCCCCTTTATTTACTAAAGCCGGGATCTCAGGCAGAACAGTAAACAGTATGCGTTGACCATTCATCTTCGAGTCCGGTGAAGAATCCGTTAGTTGTTGGTTAATCTTAGCTAAGACATCAGAGTCTAGATTTTTAATAGATGCATCTACGTTCATTGGGCCATATTTATGATCCTGAAACAGGATCTGTTCTACAGCTAGTTTTGCTTGAGATTGAAACAACATATTTAAAACATTACTGCTTGAATCCAAGCGCATATTATCCATGTTAATTAAGGTTTTGCCTTGCTCGGTCATACGTAATGATGAAAATACTACACGCGCATCACCCATATATAAACCAGAGGCTGATGGATGCAAATCGTAATTACTTTCTACGGGACCAATAAGTAAGCTTACTTGATTTTGCTGCCATTCTACTCCAGAAAGTGCAAATGTCCCACGCACCCGCTTACCTTGATTGGCTATCTGTGTTTCACTGGTCATGCCCAACCACTCAAATTTATGGTTGTCTTTTTTGGAAATCACCTTAAATCTAGGTACAACAACACTAACATGGGTGCTGTTCAAGTAGTTTACTGAAAAACTCACGTTGATTTTTGGCTTTATTGAGCCTGTTGTATAATTTTTATCAAAAACATCGTTGACCTCAGTGGGTAACTCCATCGATGTCTGAGCATATCCAAGCCCTAAATAAACATGATCTTTTGAGATCCCTAAAGGACCGTGTTGAATTAGTAACGGCATGGGCATTTGATACATCGCTTCTGGCACATTTACATGCTGCCCATCTTTATTTAACATTGAATGCGCAGGCACACGTAGTTTCCAGGTTAATAACGCGCGTGACCGAAACAGTCCACGTTGATAGTTAGTTAACTCGACCCATACTCCATTCGACTGATCGAGCATACTAATAGTATGTTCTAGGGTACGCTCGGTCAGTAAACCCATTCCAAAATAAGCACCTACAACTAGCGCCACTCCGGAAATGATTACTCCAGACCATACAACCATTTTTTTCATGCTGTTCTCCGTGATGATTCAAAGCAATCTTAAGTATGACGCACAATAAAAGCTTTTGCATGTGTTTCTTTGATCATTAATGCTAACAGCAAAGCTAATAAAGAAGAAACTGGCAATAAAAATAAACCAGATTGAAAATCACTTAATGACAGATCTTTTACGTCATAAGCTCGGCCGCCAGACACTAAGTCCATAAAGTGTGCTACCAATGGCTGCATTACCGCACCAATTAAAATGGACATCATATTAGTAAAAGCAATCGCGGTACCGACAACTAAACGATCATGTAATTCCGTGGACACTGCGTATGCAATCGACACACCAGTATTGGTTAGTCCGTATAAAAAACATAATAAGTAGGCATAGTTTCGATCCATATGTGGGTAAAATACAAAAAATGTCATAATAACCATCCCCGCTATTGCAGAAGCAATCATAAACGGTTTTCTGCGACCTATACGATCCGACCACCATCCTACTAATGGTCCGCCAATTACCCAGCCAATAAATATAAGACCTATAGAAAAAGCAGCTGCATGAACAGATAGCCCACGCCCATATTGTAAATATGCTGGGCCCATGGATTCACCAATTACAGCCGTTGGCGCATACAATAATCCGGCATACACAGCATTCATCCAGGTTTGGCGATGCTTTAAAATCACCCCCAAGCCATGCATAATATTTACAGATTCAGTGCCTCGAGTCAGATGAGCTGTGCAATCGCGGCGCTGCGGTTGATCCTGAATATTACGATATAATAAATAGGCTAATATAATAAATAGTCCTGCTATCAGCAGCATGCTAAAACGCCATCCAATCGCACTGACTAAAAAAGACAACGGTGCTTGACCAGCGGAAGCACCCAACATCCCTACCGCTTGAGTCAATCCAGCCAACAAACCCAACCATGCGGCGGGAAACCAGAACGTGGCTAACCTTAAAGCTGATACAAACGCAAATGCGGCACTAAAACCAATTAATACTCTTGCCATTGAGGCAATAAATAAACTATCTGCCAGTCCAAACAAACAGCAACCAATGGCGGTGATGCAAGCCATTAAAGTTAGAAGTGTTCGTACACTAAAGCGATCTACTAATATTCCCACGGGGATTTGCATGGCGACATAAGGAATATAAAAAGATGCCGTTAATGTGGCAAAACCAACTTCATTCATGCCAAAATCAATCTGTAGATTACGATGCATGACACTTGGCGCCACACGCGCCATATAATCTGTAAAATAAAAAGCAGCTGCCAAGCCCCAGATCCACCAGGCTAACCGGCTTGGGCTATTTGAAGTTTTTGTCATGATATTTTCTGGTGAATTCATGTTATTAACTCGAATAATATCTGCATATAGTCTACCCATGCAGCAATCATTGCATTATAATTCCATTCACACTTTATTCAATGCTTATCTTTATGAATGCACTCGATCAAGCCATTATCAATGCTTTGCAAGCTGAGGGTTCAACCAACACCGCTAACAAAGCTTATTTAGAATTCATTAAAGCGAATTTCATAATTCCCATTCACAATGACACAGAAGATGAAGAACCACGTGTACTCTACTTAGAGGATAAAGATCAATGCTTTTTGCCCGTTTTTACTGAAAAAGAATATCTTTACGCGTGGGCCCAGAGTATCAGTGATCAAATTAAGCTCCTGACGCTCTCGGGGGTTGACTTGCTCAAAGGCATCGGTGAAAACGTTTGTGTTAGTTTAAACATTGGTACCAATTCGTATAAAGAATTTAACCCAGCTGAACTTGCACGCATGCGTAGCATGGTCTTGAAGTTGTTTAAGTAATGATTGTGCACTTAATAGAAATCAGGCGACGCGCTCTGCGAACCATGTTGTTTTTTGTGTTTATGCTGAGTATTTTTGTTCTATTTAGCCAACAATTACTCGAAAAAATAATAGCGCCTTTATTGAAGGTACTTCCTGAAGGCGTAACGCTAATCGCGACCAATGTAACTTCACCGGTTATCACACCAATTAATCTAGCAATTAATGCGGCTCTTTTATTCACGGCACCAGTATTACTCTATCATATTTGGCGATTTATCCTGCCAGGATTATATCTCAAAGAAAAGCATATGATCCGCGGAATAATTATCAGTAGTCTATCGCTATTCATACTTGGTTCTATGGCAGCTTTCTATATAATATTACCCTGGATGTTATCTTTTTTCGCGCAATCAGTGCCTCATGGAGTGCATTTTGCTCCTGAAATGAACGGGGCCGTAGACTTCATAACTAATATTATGTTTGTCTTTGGTATATGCTTTCAAATACCATTATTGTGTCCGGTTTTAGTCGTGATAGGATTTACTGACACGGATAGTCTTAAAAAAGTACGTCCGTATGTAATTGTAGCGGCCTTTATTTTTGGCATGCTCATCACCCCACCCGATGTGACATCTCAAATAATAGTAGCCATACCCTGCTGCCTGTTATATGAGATAGGTATCTTGCTTGCACGCCGATACTCAAGCCAAATGAATAACTTTTGAGAAAATATAAAAAGAATGTTAAAATCCTTTCCATGTTTAAACCTCCTGCTAACCTCAGGTAGGATTATGTAATGCCTGCAGAGTATACTGCGTTTGAAAAACGTAAACAGGATCATATAACTCTGGCGCTGATGCCAGAGAATCAAGCCGATCAGCTCAATACTTTTGATCAAATTAATCTGTATCATGAAGCTTTACCTGACTTAAATTTTGCTGAGATCAACATTACAAGCCAGCGTTTTGGAAAAACGATTACTAATCCATTTATGGTTAGTTCTATGACAGCCGGGCATACAGATGCAATTAGGATTAATCATAATTTTATGTCCGCTTGTGCTGCTAGAGGCTGGGCTATGGGCGTTGGATCTCAAAGACGCGAATTGACTGATCCAGATGCATTTTTAGCCTGGGCCCCATTAAAGAAAGAGTTTCCGCAGGTATCTCTTTTCGGCAACCTTGGTATAGCTCAATTAATTACTACTCCACTAAGTAAATTACAAAAATTAGTTGACGCATTAAGCGCTAAGTCAATGATTATTCATTGTAACCCACTACAAGAATGTATTCAGCCCGCCGGTACTCCTAATTTTAAAGGTTGCTTAAAAGCATTGGAAATCTTAGTAAAATCTTTGAATGTGCCAGTTATAGTCAAAGAAACTGGGTGTGGATTTTCCCGGGCAACACTAAAACGTTTAAATGATATAGGTGTAGCTGCAGTAGACATCAGTGGAACTGGCGGAACCCATTGGGGCCGTATAGAAGGTCACCGGGCAACACAAGATCCTATTCTACATCAAGCATCTCAAACATTTAGTAATTGGGGCTTGAATACCGTTTCAAGTCTTATAAGCGCTAAAGAGCTAGATCCTACATTCGAAATATGGGGATCTGGAGGAGTTAGAAATGGCTTAGATGCAGCTAAATTATTCGCATTAGGTGCTAGTACAGTTGGATTTGCAAAAGCTTTACTCAGTGAAGCTTTGATTGATTCGCAAAATGTGCTGGATAAAATGGCATCAATTGAATATGAACTTAAAGTTGCAATGTTTTGCACTGGTAGTGCTAGATTAACTGATTTAAAGGACAAGGTATGTCGCTAGTTGATAACGCAAGTGAGCTTTTTCAGGGATTTTCCAAGCTAACACGTGAAGAACGTTTCCAGCGTTTATTTGCATTAGGTGCACTTACACCCGAAGATGCAGCATACTTAAATACTGGTGGCATACAGACTACTGAGCTAGCCGAGCATCTAATTGAAAATGTAATTGGCTACTTTCAATTGCCTCTTGGAGTGGCAACTAATGTATGTATAGACTCTAAAGATTATGTTATTCCGATGGCAGTTGAAGAAACATCAATTGTTGCAGCATTATCCAAAACCGCAAAATGGATCAAACAAAATGGTTCAATTAGCACACATGTTACTGGCGAATGTATCCTCGGACAGATTCAGTTTGCAAATGTGAAAAATGTGCAGTTATTTACTGAGATTTTTGAAAAAAATAAATTTTTTCTAATTGAGCAAGCAAATCAAGACGTAGCATCGAGCATGGTACAGCGCGGTGGTGGTGTGGTTGATTTAACTTTACGTCAATTACCGCGCAATGATGGTGGTAATATGATTGTGTTGCACTTAACCATGAATAGCTGTGATGCCATGGGTGCAAACATGATGAATCAAGTATTGGAGTATTTAAAATCACCTTTAGAGCAGTTAACTGGTGAAATAGTTAACATGTGTATCTTATCAAATCTGAACGACCAAAAGCTCACAACAGCAATAATTAGATTAAATAATGTAGAGCCGCGGTTAGGTTCTCGTTTGCATGAAGCTTCTTTATTTGCTGAAACCGATCCATATCGAGCGGCAACAAATAATAAGGGCGTGATGAATGGAATTGATCCTGTATTGATTGCAACTGGCAATGATTGGCGTGCTGTTGAAGCTGGCGTGCATGCATATGCTGCACGCCGCGGAACCTATCAGTCAATCACTCGCTGGTCCTACAAAGATAAAATGCTTACAGGTGAGTTAACCGCACCGATTATTGTTGGTACTGTTGGCGGTGTTACTTCATTACACCCTACTGCTGGTTTATGTTTAAAAATGATGGGAATTCAATCTGCAAATCATCTTTCGCGTGTTATAGCTGCAGTTGGTTTAATCCAAAATCTTGGTGCCATAACCGCTTTGTGTACTGAAGGGATTATTCAGGGACATATGAAATTACATGTAGATAATTTGATTTTAGCGACTGATGCTACGCGCCAAGAAAGGCCGGTTTTAAAAAAGCTTCTGCAGCACTGGCTAAGTTTACACCAACGTGTGAGTTTAAAGAACGCATATGATTTATTAGCAGATCTTAGAAAAAAACACTTCGCCACATGAATATAGCTATTCCGGCAAAAACTTTTTTGGTGGGCGAGTATCTTGCTTTAACCGGTGGGCCCGCGATTGTTCTGACAACAACTCCTTGCTTTGAATTACGTCAATGTAATCCTGTTGGACTACATGGGATCCATCCAGAGAGTCCTGCGGGAAGACTTTGGGATGAACAAGCTCCTGCAAATTTAGGTCTAACTTGGCATGATCCATACCATGGGATTGGTGGAATGGGTGCTTCAAGCGCAGAATTTCTAGGTGTTTATCAAGCAATCAACTCAACGCATCAAGTACAGACAAAAGCGTTGCTCGAGACGTACCTGCGGATCGCGTACTCTGGCAAAGGAACAGCGCCCAGCGGGTACGATGTACTAGCTCAGAACTCCAATGGATGTGTTTTTATCGATAATCAACAAAAAACATCAAGCTATGCATGGCCTTTTGCTGATCTAGCGTTTATCTTGGTACATACTGAAAAAAAAATCGCCACCCATCAACATCTAGAGAGGTTTACGGAAATCAAACAAGCCGAGAAACTCAATGAGTTGGTTCTAGGCGCACAACAGGCTTTTGTCAGTAAAAACAGCCAGCAATTAATTAATTCGATTAACTCATACTATAAAATACTGCTAGATCTAGATCTAGTTGCACCACATACACAAAATATAATTAAACAGTTGCTATCTGAGTCTGATCTGTTGGCTGCAAAGGGTTGCGGAGCTCTGGGTGCAGATATAATTTTATTAATTGTACCCTTTAGTCAACAAGAAAAATGGCAAAAAGAAATTCTACCTAAATATCTGCACTGGATTGCAGATACAAATGCGTTATATTCACATCATACAGCTAAAATACTTGATATTTCCATAAAATGATGTATGATTTCATCGTCCTTGGGCCGTTAGCTCAGTTGGTAGAGCAGAAGGCTTTTAACCTTTTTGTCGTAGGTTCGAATCCTACACGGCCCATAATTTTTTAAAGATATATCTTTAAAAATACAGACATCATCAAACAATTATTAGCGGGCCGTTAGCTCAGTTGGTAGAGCAGAAGGCTTTTAACCTTTTTGTCGTAGGTTCGAATCCTACACGGCCCACCACGCTAATTAAACGCGCTCGTAGCTCAGCTGGATAGAGTACTTGGCTTCGAACCAAGGTGTCGGGGGTTCGAGTCCCTCCGAGCGCACCATGTAATTTCTTTAAAATCAATGAGTTAACCAAATGCTATTGCCGTTCAAGTACTTGGTATTTGACTAAAGGTGACGAAAACGTGCCATAAAACGACTAATTCTAGCGAAATAACCGCTAAATCAGCTCTATAAAAGCACACTTTTGATGAATTTTTAAGGTCGAGCGCTTGGTAATTTACCAAGCGCTCGCATCAAATGTCCAAGTTTAATGCAAATCGCCAATATAATCTGCGAAATCGAGGATAAAACAACAGGTTATGGCACTAGCAACCATTTTCGTGGCATCACGAAAATGCTCAAACAGGGTAGCGGAGCGATCTATCGAAGACATCATATGGTTTTTATTTCATTGAAACGGAAAGTTGGCTGGACTTTAAGACCATGCACTGCGTTCAGCTAAAGAATCAAAATTACTTGTGCTTCCAGTTTCAACCATAACATAACCCAGAAGTACCCGGAACTAGAATACTTCTGGGTTGATTTCACTTGAATACATGGCACTAAGAATCTTTCTATGAAACTAACCCGGAAAATTTGACAAGATATTTTTTCTGGGTTAATTTCATAGTATAGTGACCAATTGTGAAAAACCGATGTTAGAGTTATTTTTAAGTCAAGAGGAAGGGAAGCTGCTTGAATTCAAAGAAAATGCAGATTCACCCAATAGAATAATACAGACAATCATTGCATTTGCTAATACTGCTGGCGGCACTATTATTATTGGAGTAAAAGACAAAACAAAGGAAGCTGTTGGAGTTAACGATGTTTTAAAAGAGGAAGAAAGAATTGCCAATATGGTGGCTGATTCAATTATGCCCCTGATTACGCCAAATTTTCAATTTCATACTTGGAGAAATCGAGATTTTTTAATCATCTCAGTGGGATATTCCCCGATGCCTTATTATCTTAAAAGCAAGGGCATAGAGAATGGAGTGTATGTACGCCTTGGATCGACGAATAGAGTTGCTGATCGAGCCACTGTGGCAGAAATACAGCGTTTAGCAATACATCAGAGCTTTGATGAGTTACCAAATTTACAAGCAAAGCAAGACGACATTGATTTCCTTCACGCAAACATCAGATTTGGATTATCAGCAAACAAGAAATTTGATCTTAACGTTGCTAAATCATTTAATTTATTGGTGCAACACCAATCAACCTACTATCCATCTAATGGTGCTCTTCTTCTATTTGGTAAAGAGCGTCGCCGATTTTTTCCTGATGCAATTATTCGATGTGGTCGCTTTTCTGGAATAACAAAAAGTCAAATTATTGATCAGCAAGAAATAGACGTAGCATTACCTAGCGCCGTGTCGGAGGTTATTTCATTCATAGAACGTAACACAATGAATAGAGTTGAAATTGGACGGACGCATCGAGTAGATATTCCTCAGTACCCACCCGTTGTTCTCAGAGAGGCAATTATTAATGCCATTGTACATGCAGATTACTCGATAAAAGGTGCAAGCATACAAGTTGCCATTTTTTCTGACCGATTAGAGATAACCAATCCTGGCGCATTGCCTTATGGACTTAGCCTTGAAAAAGCATTAAGTGGAATTTCACAACTGCGCAATCGCGTGATTGGTCATGTTTTTAGAGAGCTGGGCTTGATTGAGCGCTGGGGCTCTGGATTAGGTCGGATGATGGATGTATGTCGTACACACGGCATGAAAGAGCCGCAATTTGAAGAGCTGGATCAATATTTTCGGGTAACACTTTATCACGACGCCCACCTCACCTCGATCAATGTGGTTTGGCAGCAGGATATTGTTGAGTACTTGGGACAACGTGAGTCTGTAACAACTAAAGATGCAAGTATATTTTGGAAAGTAACGGAAAGAACAGCTTCATCCAGATTAAAGCGAATGCTCGATGATGGGTTAATTTTTGAAATCGGTACCGGTCCATATGATCCTAAGAAAAAATTTGTTTTGGTTAAATAGTGCGAAAATTTAATTGGAAAAATCCTACAGATAAGGAATGTATTGCAATGACTACAGAAGCTGAATTAAACACCGTTAAAGATAAAATTGATGAGAAAGCACACCCTTGGAGGGTCTGCCCATTAGGGCAGCATTTTGTTCGTGCCCATTCAGAGCATATTCCTCCTAGTAAGAAACATCCTCAAGGAGATGTTGTTATTAGAAATGCTCATTGTGCTCATAATCCTTCGCATAAAGACTTGTTATCATTTGATGAAATTCATGTGATTTCAAATAATTATTTTGAAACCCTTTCAGGGCGACCTACAGCGGGTATTTTGACTAAATTTCATAAAGCTGATGATTATGACTTATTAATCCGTGGTTGGGTACGCTATTGGAATGAAGTTTTTGATTTTGAAGATCCATTGAACCCTAATTTAATTAAAGCCTTGATGGCTACCGAATCAAGTTTTGAAGAACAAGCGGTCAGCCCCAATCATAAAAATCGTGCTAGAGGATTGCTACAGATTACTGAAGAAACGTTACATATTTTAAATGATCATAAAGGTGAGCTTAGTAATCATCTGATGTTTATTAGAGCGAAGGATCTTTTTGACCCATCCGTTAATATTTGCAGTGGTGTACGTTGGTTGTTTAGAAAACAAATAACAGCCTCCTCTAGATTAAAACGAAAAGCCACATGGGAAGAAGCTATTATTGAATACAAAGCTTATTGGAAGATAATAGATGCAGGGCAAATACCAAAAGCGATAGTAGAATTACGTGAATACTACAAGCAGTTGGAAGAGGAGAAGTAATATGCACCATCGTGCTTTTATTCGGGCGGTGCTTACAATGACTTTATTTTGTGTTTCGTCTAATATTTATAGCCTTGATGATCATGTTCAACAAAAATATCCTAATGTGTTGCTGACAGAAGATTATGGGATACTCAACGAAAATGATTTGGCGGCCTATACATGGGATATTAAGCCAATTCCTTTTTCTGCAGAACAAGGAACAGATTATAATTACTGGCAATGTTTTCCTCGAGACCATGTTGCATTAACGCTTGAAGACTTTGGTTATTCATCCGAAGATATTGGGGGAATAGACAATTATGGGTATCTGTATATTAAGGCCAGGTCAAAAAATTTTATATCACACGAGTATTCTATGCGCAGACCGTCGGCTGTTGATGATGAGCAAGAGACTTTTAATCGCTGGCAAAAACTCATGAAAAATGAAAAATATGTATGTCTTGCTGGGCGAGTCGGACATCATGAAAAAAAGACGACAGATAATAAAATATATGTAACCTATTTTTGGACATTTGATAGAATTAAAACAAAAAAAGGTTGTGATTCTTATTTTGCAAAGCAATGCGATCGAATTTATCCTAAGGCGAAGACGGTAACAAAAACATGATATATAATTGATCTAATACTGCCTCGCGCTGCCTAGCACAGCAGTGACGAAAACGTGACATAACAGTGTACGTTTGTAGTGTGTTTGTGGCAGTTCTAGGCAGTTTTTAGATGATTTGATGCATCGTAAGACGTTGATTTATAAAGTCTTCTATTACTAAGTATCAGGCTTCGAACCAAGGTGTCGGGGGTTCGAGTCCCTCCGAGCGCACCATTTAAATCAACAACTTAACTCTAGCTTGTGTCGTAAA
>CANNIJ010000039.1 GCA_947505025.1 Legionellaceae bacterium
ATTCCCAGTGTTGCCTAAAGGCATTACGGTATTTAGAGGTCCAGATAAATTCGATCAATTGCTAAAAGAAAATCCTCAAGGAATTATTACATTTCAGTTTGAGTACGCTGAAAAATTGAAAGCTTTAACCACGTGTGAACAGCCAAAGATGATTGTGCTCAGCTCAAAAACCAGCGTCGATCACTATGAAGCCATGCGACCAGATCTGAGAAAAGCGCTTTCCATGATTAAAATTGTTTCATTTTGGCATTCACGATTAAAAACCCCCGATTCTTACCACGGTTTAGGACGCTCAATACTGAAAGTATTTGACTCGCTACACATAAACAAGGACCAGCGTGTCTTGTTGTTAGGATATGGTAAGACTGGCAAAGGAATTGCCCATTACCTACAGCAAGCTGGTTATCATGTTGGGGTATATGATATTGATCCAACGGAAGTAGTGCTTGCACTTCATGACGGATTAGCCGTTGGTTCACTTCACTCTCTGGCTAAAAAAGCTGATGTTTTGATTGATGCAACAGGAGATACCTCTAATGTTCTTACACTTGAATCAGCGAATTTTTTTGAAAAACCCAAGGTCTATGTTGTTTCTTCGTCCACAAATGATCACGGCATTAGTATTCTCAATGGTTATCAAAATAGTCACGGAACGATTTTTACAATCGATGGCAGTCATGTAATGATCAACATGTATCACAAAATAGGTGGTTCGGATGATGAAGCTATGCGGGTAACCGGTTATTCTCTTTTATATATGATGGAAAATTATCCTGCTATCATTAAAGATCTGGCTCCTATCAATCACAATTTATATCAGTTATCTCCTGCTTTTGAAGGGAAAATAGCAGAGTCTTTTTTAAAAGAGCCGCAACTATTGGGTGGCCCACCTATTCCCCAGTAAATATCAGAAAATCATGGCATAATTCTTAAGGCAAACCCTGGGCGTATTGACAATTGCTCCCCACCGCCTAAGTGCCGCGGTGGTGAGTAATTGTTAACACGCCAGAATACTCTCAAAATTATTTAGTTAAGTTGCCAACTATTCTCAGGGCCAGCTCATGTGAATTAAGCCACGTATCTTCTATGCTTGACCTGCTACACCAATCACCGACAGATGCCAATTGTAAAACCTTATCATAATAAGATTCATTTTTTGTTTGATCATCATTGAGCTTATCCAGCAAAGCATAGCGCCATCGATGCATGGAAAAATATTCCGGATCACTTATGTCAAATTTTAAAATTTGCTGCAGCTCATCACGTAAAAAATACTCTGTTTTTTCCAAATCATCATCTGCATGCACTTCAGCCCAACTATTACTGGAATGAACAACCAATGTTGTTAGATTGTGGTTACGACCTGGCTTGGTGGAGTTAACGGCGATCCATTCCAAAGGGCTGTTTAAAATATTTGCAGCTATCCATGAATGCACCCATTTTTCATGAAATCCCAACATGAGCGAATAACAAGCCAAAAATTTACTCTGGTTTAAGATCGAGTCCTGAGGCAAAAATTTATCAAAAAGCTGTATTGTTTGCACAGGTGGTGCTGTTGAAATAACCCAATCATAGTAACCCAATCCAGTTCCATTTTTATCGAACAATTCCCAGCCTTGCTGACTTTTTTCACCAAGAGGCGCAATATCACAATTAAGATTAATCTTTATATTTTCAGCAAGTTTTTTACAAAGATTACTCATTCCAGGCGTGGCGACATAGTGCGGCTCGAACCATATCCGATCCGTCATCTTTTTGCCCTTTTCAAAAGTTACAACTTTCCCTTGCCATTCTTGCAACAAACCAGAAGAAAAATACGGAGCGAGAAATTGTTTAAAATGTTTATTGCGCACAGTGAAGAACTGCGCACCATGATCAAAATAAAACTCGTCGGAGTATCGGGTAGACATGCGCCCACCAACGCCTCTGGATTTCTCAAAAACAGTAACTTCAGCATGATTGCCAATAACATTTGCAATGGTTAAACCGGATAGACCTGCACCCACTATAGCAATAGATAATTTCATAAATTAAATCCTTTGGGGATTCATTCAATCTGTCTAGCCCAGTAAAAACCCGAATTCTAACACATTCTGGCAGTATCTTTCACGCTTAGTGTTCACGAAAATATTTGGTTTTTGAGCCATGTTAAAATACTTAACTAACCACTTTATACAACAACGCTATCAGCCTTGCCTATTTCTCGCTGTATGGCAATCCAAGCTTTTGTTTGGTTATCTATCTTCAGAGGGAGTACACGCCAGTTCATAATGAAAGGAGTGCCATCTTTTCTGTAATTAATTGCCTGTCCTTCGAATGGAGAATTATTTTTTAAGGAATCTGTTAAATCAGCAATAACATGCCTGTCGGTAGCTGGACCTTGCAATATTTTTGGCGTTTTTCCTATTACTTCCGAAGATTCATATCCAGTTAGTCTGTTGAATGCTTTATTCGCATAAATGATCAATGCATCTTCAGTACAATCAGTTATTATGATTGAGTCGTAACTATTTTCTAACAAGATTTTAAGGAAGCTCAGGCTGAACTGCTCATCATTTAACATTTTTTCTAAGGAAAGTTCCATTGGATTCATGCCTCTATTTTTTGTAGAAGCTAAATGTGACAGCTTATTTTCTGATTGTCAAACAGCTTTGCAGCGTAGCCACGGCTGTCGATCCCAAATTTAATCAATAAGGCGTAAGTTGGGGAGTTGAAATGTTATTAGCAGCTATCGTTCAGATTACTTATTGAGTCATGTAATTCAAACTGATTTGAAAAGTCCTTATTGGCCAAAACTTTAATCCTGAGGATCTAAATGATGATGATGTTTTTTGATCACCTGCGCCATGCGTACACTTTTAATCACATGGCCACTAACTTTTAAAATTTCAATTTGATAGTCACCTAACTGTACACAACATTTAGATGGCGGAATTACGCCCAGGTACTCAATAATCACTCCACTTAATGTTCTTGGGCCTAGGTTAGGTAGCGTCCAACCTAACATGCGCTGTAACTCACGCACAGTTATACTCCCATCGACGATACAGGAACCTTGAATCTCAGGTGTTATTGCTCGACTTAAATCTGCAACATCTGTAGTAAAATCACCGACAATCTCTTCAAGGATATCTTCCATTGTAACCAACCCCTGTAAGTCACCATACTCATTGACTACAAAGCCGCTGCGACACTTCATTTTCTGAAAGTTTAAAATCTGCAAATTTAAACTAGTGGCCTCAGGAATATAGTACGGCTGATCAGCACTCTGTACCAAAGTCTCTAACGTCAAGCGATCTTCCAACGAAAGATTCAATACTCGGCGCAAGTGAATCATACCGGCCAAATGATCAATTGTGCCGCGATAGAGTGGCAGCCTGGTATGCTGACTGAGTTCTAATTGATTCAGTAACTGATGCCAAGGTTGCTCTAAATCAATCCCGATAATTTCTGACTTAGGCACCATAATGTCTTCAACTTTAGCTTGCTCTAAATCAAGTAAACTTAATAACATGCCTTTGTGCTCAACAGGTAACAAACTACCTGCCTCATGAACTACAGTACGTAACTCCTCACCAGATAAAGATTCTTTCATGACTTTATCCATCGAAACACCAAAAACTACCAAAACATGATGAGCGACCCAGGTGATCAGATGTACTATTGGAGACATGATCCATTGCAAAACCCTTAATGGAGCCGCACACGCAAAAGCTACTCGCTGAGGGTACATCGCGGCTAACATCTTAGGAGTCATCTCTGCAAAAACCAAAATTAATACAGTCAGAATCCCCTCAGTAATTAATACCCCACGATCACCATCTAAACGCTGTCCAATCAAAGTAGCCAACATAGAGGCTACGATATTTCCCAAGGTATTTCCTACCAAGACAACACCCAGCAATTTCTCTGGATGCATTAATAAACGATTAACGCGTATGGCTGCTCGATGATTTTGCTTGACTAAATGGCGTAATCGATAACGATTCAAAGACATCACGCCAATTTCGGCTGCAGAAAAAAATCCAGAAAAAACAATTAGTATGAGTAAAAATAAAAATAATATACCTAGAGACATATGGCGTCCAGAACAAAATTATTCATAGAATGAAACATCATAGCCAGCCAACCTAAAAACTAAGAGCATGAGATCTTAGTTCAACATAATTAAACAATGGCGTCAAACTAACGCTTGTGAACTGGGTTGACTAGATCACATCCCTACCACACCCAACAAAGATCCAATCCCAGCACTAACAATCATAGCTATAGTTCCCCATACCATCACGCGCATTGAACCTAATAATATATCAGCGCCTCCAACTAGTGCAGCCACGCCGCCAAGTAAGGTTAAAAATATAGCGGACATTATTAAGACAGATAGAATGAGGTAATTCATCGGAGCAATGAAAATAATTGACAGTGGTAATATCGCACCACCTGTAAAACTGCAAGCAGAAAAAATTGCTGCTTGCAGCGGTTTCGCAACAGATACTGCTGTAATTCCAAGCTCATCTCGAGCATGTGTACCCAATGCATCTTTAGCCATCAATTGCTTTGCAACTTCTTGTGCCAAATTACGCTCTAATCCACGACTGATATATATAGAAGTTAGTTCTTCAACTTCATTTGGGAAATTATCCTCAAGCTCTTTCTGCTCACATAATAGAGTGGCTTTTTCTGTATCAGCTTGGGAGCTTACTGAAATATATTCCCCTGCGGCCATCGACAAAGCACCAGCAATTAACCCTGCAATCCCTGCTATAAATATCCCATTATACTGGGTATGAGCGGCAGCAACACCAATCAATAAACTCGCAGTTGAGATAATGCCGTCGTTTGCTCCTAATACTGCAGCACGTAACCAGCCAATTCGTTCAATTCGATGATATTCGTTATGTTTTATATACATGAACCTTCCAATAAAATATAGCGTTTGATCATTAGATTTATAGTTACTGTACTATCAGCCACATCCACATATGATATACTGGATAAAAATTCAATGCTTATTTATTCAGTGAGATTTTATGTTTGATCATTTGACGGAACAACTTAACCTTACTTTCAAAAACCTGCGTGGTCAAGGTCGATTAACTGAAAATAATATGCAGGATGCATTGCGTGAGGTGCGACTTTCTCTTTTAGAGGCCGATGTTGCTTTGCCAGTGATTAAGTCATTTATTGAGGATATTAAACAACAGGCTGTTGGACAAGCTGTTCTAGGTAGTTTGAAACCAGAACAGGCACTGCTGAAAATTGTGCAAGCATCTTTATTGAATTTACTCGGCGATACCCGAGCTGAATTTAACTTCAAAACCCAACCACCAGCTGTTTGCTTGATAGTTGGCTTGCAAGGCGCGGGTAAAACAACCACTGCCGCCAAGTTAGCCAGTTTTCTCAGAGAACATGACAAAAAACGTGTTATGTTGGTCAGCGTGGATGTCCATCGCCCAGCAGCTATAGAGCAACTCAAACTTCTAGCTGAAGAACTTGAATTGCCAATCTATCCGAGCAGTGCCGACGAAAATCCAGTGGATATTGTGCATCGTGCAATAAACCACGCTAAGAAACAAGGCATGGATGCTCTGATTATAGATACTGCCGGACGTTTGCACATAGACAAACCTATGATGGATGAAATTATCTCAATCCATCAGGCCGCAAAACCAATTGAAACACTGTTTGTTGTCGACAGTATGACTGGACAAGATGCAGCAAATACAGCCAAAGCCTTTAACGACACTCTGCCACTTACAGGGATTATTTTAACTAAAACCGATGGTGATGCGCGCGGTGGAGCTGCCTTGTCAGTTAAACAAATCACCGGCAAACCGATTAAATTTATCGGTACAGGTGAAAAATTACATGCATTTGAAGCCTTCCATCCAGAGCGTATGGCATCACGCATTTTAGGCATGGGTGATATACTGTCTTTAATTGAGGAAGTTGAACGTAAAACTGATCAAAAAACCAGTGAGAAAATTGCTAAAAAACTCAAAAAAGGCATCGGTTTTGATTTTAATGATTTCAAAGAACAACTAACCCAAATGAGTAACATGGGTGGTATCGCCGGCATGATGAGTAAATTACCCGGAGTCGGCCGTTTACCCAAACAAGCAGCTGGGGCTATCAACGACAAGCTATTGTCACAAAATATTGCAATTATTAATTCGATGACCATGAAAGAACGCAGAATACCAAAAATCATCCTGGGTGCACGTAAACAACGGATCGCACGCGGATCAGGCACAACCCTACAAGATGTCAATCGACTGCTGAAACAATTTATGCAAATGCAGAAAATGATAAAAAAAGTATCTAAACCCGGCGGCATGAAAAATATGATGCGAGGCATGTCGGGCATGCCTGGCATGGGTGACTTTTTGCCATAAGTAAGATTATATATTACCGTTTCATTTATCCATGAAACGGTGTGTTAATTGTAGATGGCTTCGCATTTGCCTCTATATATCGAATAATTTTGCCCGCAATATTAACATGTGTAGCTTTTTCAATCCCCTCCAGACCTGGTGAGCTATTGATTTCTAACACTAATGGTCCTCGCTTCGAACGGACTAAATCTACCCCAGCAATTTTCAAACCCATAGCTTTCACAGCAGCAATAGCAATACTACGCTCTTGTGCTGTAATTTTAGTTTCCAAAGCTCGACCACCCTGGTGCACATTTGCACGAAACTCTCCGGCTTTGGCTTGACGAACAATCGCCGCTACTACCTTATTACCGATCACAAAACAGCGTATATCTGTGCCATGCGATTCCTGAATATATTCTTGGACTAAAATATTTGCACCCATCTCTTTGAATGCATTGATAATACTCACCGCGCTCGGCTGACTATCCGCTAAGATCACCCCTTTACCTTGAGTGCCTTCCAATAGTTTGATCACCAGTGGCGCTCCTCCAACTATACGAATGACATCTTCAGTATTGTCTGGTGATTGAGCGAAACCGGTCAGCGGCATCGGGATCCCTTTTCTGGCCAATAATTGTAATGATCTAAATTTATCCCTGGAGCGTGCAATTGCAATCGATTCATTCAAGGTATAAATGCCCATCGTTTCCAAATGACGCAAAACAGCGGTACCATAAAAAGTATTTGAAGCACCAATGCGCGGAATTACCGCATCAAAATGCGGCAAAATAGAACCGCCACGATAATGGACTTTAGGGCAAGAAGCCTCAACGTTCAAATAACATGACAATGGATTTATCACGCGCATTTGATGGCCAGCTGCAATGCCTTCTTCGATCAAACGCTCATGTGAGTAAAGTTTTGGATTAGTTGCCATTATTGCGATTTGCATGGATCATTTGTTCCTTGTTGTACTGATATATAAAAAATCACTAGCTAATTGATCTGCCAACGCTTGCCCAGTCAAAAAAGCTACCAACTCACCTGCTGGATTAAATACCATTACAGTGCTTGAATGCTCAATGTCAGGCAACATGGCAGTATCAGCAGCAGTACGCCGCATAACTTTATCCGAGCTAATCCCCCAGGCATGTTGTAATCTGCTCAAGGTATCCGTTGAACCTATGGCCGCATAAAAACTTGGATTAAATGCTTGAACATAACTGGTTAACCTGGGACCTGCATCACGTTCGGGATCTAAGGACACCATAACCACATGCGGTAACATCGGTACATGTTGCTGCTCTAGCAAAATGCGCATTTTAGCCAATGCCATTAAACGTATAGGACACACCGAGCTACAGTGAGTAAAGCCAAAAAACAACATGGTCCATTGACCATGTAAGCTTTGATTATTAAAAACCTGGCCATCCATCCCTGTCATATTAAATGACGGTACTGAACGTGGATGTTTTAATACAGTGCCCTGTACCTCATTTACGTTTTTCTGCGGGAAATTCCACCATATGGCCACAACACATGCGATAAGCACCCATGCCAACTTGGACCATAATTTTATTGAAATTTTCATAATAACATCGCATATATATAATGATCAGCCAATAGAAAAACAAACAATGCCATCAAATAAACTATAGAAAACCTAAAAGTTTGCATTGCTACCCTGGGGTCATCTGAACGCATTAAAACAATAGCCCAAAACAAAAATCGCCCCCACAAGACCACAGCCCCAAACAAATAAATCCAGTGACTCATGCCCACCAACACCGGCAAAACACTCACAAGTCCCAGAAGAATTGTATATAATAAAACATATAATTTAGTATAGCTTACTCCATGCGTTACCGGTAACATCGGGATTTTCGCAGTTCTATACTCTTCTAAACGGTAGATAGCTAATGCCCAAAAATGCGGCGGAGTCCAAATAAAAATTATCAAAACTAATAATAGTGCCTGAGGATCTAAATGATTGGTAACCGCCGTCCAACCGAGTAATGGCGGAGCAGCGCCGGCTAAACCACCAATCACAATGTTTTGTGGGGTGGCACGCTTTAAATATCCAGTATAAACCCCGGCATACCCCATTAATGTAATCAAGGTTAGCACTGCGGTTAAAATGTTGACTAAATAAATTAAAATCAGCATGCCTAACGCGCCACACCCAGCGGCAAAAATCAAAGCTTGTAACACCGAGATACGCCCGCGGGCCACAGGCCGATTACTCGTGCGTGCCATCATGTCATCTATCCGCTTATCAACAACATGATTAATCGTAGCTGCACTACCAGCGCACAATCCAATACCTAATAAACTACAAACAACTGTATACAATGGAACCATAGATGGTGACGCCAAAAACATTCCCACCCAAGCCGTCAATAACATCAACGCCACCACCCGCGGCTTGCAAAGCTCTAAATAATCTTTCCATGGCGGACGTACCACCGACTCAGCTGTTGGCATTACTTGGTCCCCAGCGTCGAGTAATGCAGGCTAATTAAAGCCCCTAACAACAAAGCTGCCACCCCATTGTGAGCCACAGCAACCGGCAATGGCAGTAAATATATAACATTCAAAATACCCAGCATAAACTGTAATATAATTAACAAGAACACCACCCATGCCAGCGCACGCGTCAGTAACTCTTTTGAGCAAATAATGCCATAACCGGATACCAATAAAACTGTAACTAGAGTCAACGTGGCCCAGGCTCGATGTAGCCACTGTAGCAATATCTTTAACTCAGGATCTAATCCCCAGGCACCAACATTAAAGCCCAATACCTCACGCCATGGCAGACCATTATCAGTCAACCGCCAGGCTGGCAGCCAATGTCCATTACACGTAGGAAAGCCAATACACGCGATACCGGCATCGTTTGAACTTACCAAACCACCTAAGATCACTTGCATAAAAACAACCACCATACTAAACAAAATCCATCGGTTATATTTTGGATCATAGTTGCCGGATATGCCGCTGAACTGCCAGACAACACGGACTAAACACATAAAAATCAGCATGCCACCTAATAAATGACCCATCACAATTAATGGCAATAACTTTAATGTCACAGTCCATCGGCCTAAGGCCGCCTGAAACGCCAGTAAAGAGATCAATAATAATGGCCACCACCAAGTGCCAGCATGTTGTCGACGGCGTCGCTGCACCAGCCACGCGATTAAAACCACCATGCAAACTGCCAAAGTTCCGGCTGCATAACGATGAATCATTTCAGTCCAAGCTTTGCGTGGCTCCAGAACCGCCGGCGAGGACACCGGCAAAACTTCGGGCACAACCAAGCGTCCGTAACAACCCGGCCAATCAGGACAGCCTAAACCTGAGTCTGTAAGACGAGTATATGCACCTAAGACAACTACCAACAAAGCAATAATTGTTGTCAACAGCACGCCATAGCGAACCCATTTCATAGTTTTCATTCATTGCTCAGTATATGTTTAAGATCATGAAAAACTGCATCCGAAAAATCGCTTTCAGGATAGGCTAAAATTGCATACTTATGCGGATTTACCAAGTACACCCCAGCAGTATCGCCAAATGCCGCACGTAACTCGAGATTATCTTTAGATACAATTAAAAGTGAAAGACCATGTTCTTGCATCCGTCGGGACAAGTATTCATGCTCTTTTTTCCACGCCTTAAGTTTGTGCTTACTACCTAAGACTAGAACCACATCTACATTATACAAACGCCGCCCCAGCGCCAACCTAACTCTAGCCAAACGATCTAGCTGGCGCACGCACTCATGCTTGCATCCATGTGGACGCCATAAGAGCATACGCCATCGGTTGCCGGAAAACGGCAGTGTCAATAACACTGGTGGCCTGATCAATTGGCCTTTATTTGTAGTCAGCATAGAATGTGAGCGATGTGTATAATACTCATATGCAACCAAGCCAGGAGCAATAAAAATCAACACTAAAACCAATAAGGTCATCCATCTAGTACTGAAAAATTTTTTCATAATTTTTTCTTCATATTCAAGACAACATATAAAATCACAATCACACCAGCCATGACGAACCACTGCAATGCATACCCATAATGCCTGGCCGGGGACATCGCAACAACAGGCCAATTACGCACTAAATTCTGTTTGGAATTTGGTTGCAAACGGATCATAAACGGATACACAGATTTATGCAAAAGATCACGCAAACTGTTCACGTCCATACGCTCTAATAAAAACACACCCGGACGCGGAATTTCCAACGATGAACCCAATAGCCAGGCATGATTAGACGGATAATATGCTTGGCCAGACAGACTTAAATAGCCCTTGGGAACTGACATCGATGGGTATTTTGCACGCAAAGGATCGCCAACAATCCAGCCATAATCGACCAATACGACTGTATTATCATCCAACAAAACTGGCACGATCATATCGTAACCTAAAAGGTGTTGTTGATGCTGATTGTCCAGCAACAACAACATTGGCAATGCTTGACCATGTACACGAATCGATTGATACTGGGCTGGTAGTTTTTGTCCGACCAACCATTCTAACGGCGGTTGTTGTGCTTGGATATGTTGTGCATACAACATTCGATGCTTTTCCGCTGCACGATGTAGCTGCCATATGCCCAACTGAGTCAATAGTGACGCCATAACGATTGTGCATAGCGTCATGCCCAAAGAAGGCGTGAACTGGAAGCGAAAAACGGGTAAACTAATCATTATGTAGCACCTTTACCATGAATTTACTGAGAGAGTATACCAAATGTTCATCAAATATGTGGTTTTGTTAATAATGTTAGTCATCATTGGAACACTAATTTCCGGCTTATTAGGCATGCTACACGGGAACTCAAAAAAAACCATCACCGCATTGACCTGGAGGATCGGATTATCTTTCTCTTTATTTTTATTTTTAATGCTAGCCTTTAAACTTAACTGGATCACCCCGCACCAGCTCTGGTCACAGCAATAATGCGAACTTTAATCAGAAATCAAGCCTGTAAAATATTTATCGCCAGCAGCTTGCTATGCGCGCTTAACGCAAGTGCAGATACCATGGGACATTATATGAATATTGCTGACAATATTCCATTGATGGAAATCAAAGCAGATCCGCAAGCACAAGCCTGGGCTCGATCAGCAAGAAATATATTAATCTTAACCAGCGAAAGCATTATAGAAAGTTTAAGCGTAGCCAATGAGGGTGCGAAACAGTCCGGTAAGCCAATGTTTTGCTTGAAACCTAACTCCACCTTAACTGCCACCGAAATGAATGATTTGATTCAAAAAACATTCAAAGAACTTGCAACAACAGACCGTGATAAAAACAACATGACTGTGAGTCAGCTGGCATTAATGGGGTTAAGCCAACAATATCCATGTGAATCACAAACAGGAAATAATAACCAAAACCAACTGAGGTGATTCCAGGATTTGCAGCCAGGTACAATGTGCACACGCTGGTTTATTATGAGGTGCGTGCAACTTATGTGCCGGCAGCTCGACGTGAGCCGCGCTTCAAAAATTGGTGCAGACAGCAGGCGGTGGAGAGCAATTGCCAACACGCTCTAGCGTTTCAATCAGAACAAATGCATGCTGTCATTCGTACCCTCACCCTCACCCTCTTTTTCTGTATAATCGTTATTCGGGCTATAACGGGTAAGAAGCTTGTATATTGGTTCTATAATTTGATTATATAAGTCTTTACGATGTTGATATATACACATACCCGCAGCCATAGCGAGCAACGCAATCCCTGCTATTTGTAAGCCAGGGATACACAATAAAATGGCGCCAATACTAGCGATGAACAACATAGAAGTATCAAATTGTTTACTTATGACCTCGTCAGCTAATTTTTTTTTACTGTATTCTGGGTATTTGCCGGATGCAGTAATATCCATAAGTTCATCCTCTATCGCCTGCAAAAGCGGCGAATCATCAGTTAATTTTTTACGCGCTTGTAAATCTTTTTTATAATATTCAATGTCATCACGACATCTAAGTGCATGCCACAATGGATCCAGCGAGAGTAAACATTTTATGGCACAATAACCTGCAAAAACAGGAGCCAGCAATGATATACATGTTACACCAACCCATATGAGGGCCACACCACTGGTTATCTTAGTTAGTCCTGTGATAGGCTTAGGTCTGTGTTTTTTTTGTCCGAGAGCTGTATATATATCTACAGATCCGGAAAAAATTCCGATTATTGCATCTATCAATACACCTGGTATTGGATCTACTAAGCGACCAGCTAGTTGTATGCCAGCAGTTACTATTTCATAGTATGGCCTAACATCTGCAGCCAAACAACCCATAGAGTACCTTATTGACTCAAAAGTGCCGTCATAACCTCGGGTTTTTCCCATAAAGTTCAACCTATTTCAGTAAAGCCGTTTTGTTCTTTAGTATAGACCAGATTTAAGTTGGCGATATTTTAAAGTAAATAGCTTACTCACCTAATCCTGGACCAGAAACTGGTTCTGATTGGTGACCTTTCGGCAAGGCTGTGTGACATCATGTAGATGATTTTGTAGAGTGCAACCTCCTTAACTAAACATAGGTTTACTCGATGGAAAGCGGCTCTTCTGCGCATCTGTAGAAATTAATCATGCGTAAATTTCGAAGCCCTGGAAGTCGAGAAACAGGCGTTGAAATAAATCCATCGAAACAAGTGGCTGCACTTTTTTCAACCTTTTTAATCCATCTGTTTGGTTTAGCCATCCCTGACTTTCTTCCGCAGTGTGTGTTGAAAATATTGGTTAACTTCAGGGCGTAGCTCCGGGCTTGCTTGAGTTTGTTGGAGTGTTTATATAACAACGCTAATTTTGATTTGTCCGCATCATACCTGCACTCATGTTGCTTGCGTAATATCCACATCATACCTTCTAACTTGGCATACTCGTCACTATCAAGCTCTGATTTAAGGGGTTTCATTTCTTTTATTCTAAGCTTATCAAGCGGTTTTCTATATAGTTTTGCTACATGATATCTATCTACTACAACAGCTTGTGGACCAAAGACTTCAATGGAAACATAGACAAATGCATCATGCATGAGGGTGCAAACACTTTTGACTGTTTTTTGTAATCGTAGCGGAATGGACTCAAAAAAAGATTTGATATCAGCCTTGCCTCGACCTTCAATCACGGCAAGCACACGTATTCTGCCATCATTTAATCGCGCACTAATGATGGTCATGTATTCGTCATGCCCTTTTTTCAAAGCGATTTCAACAATCCCAAGCGTATCCAGAGATTTAAAATTATCCCAATCCGCATGCCCTGCAACAAGCCTGTCCAAAGTCGCCTGAATGACTTTGCAACCTAACTTTTCTTTAATTGAAACATCCTGAATTGTGCTGTGAATCAAGCTACGCATTATGTATTCTTCAAG
>CANNIJ010000040.1 GCA_947505025.1 Legionellaceae bacterium
AACGTACTTCTGATGTTTCATCCATAACGTTATCCATATTCAATTCCGAATTAGATAGATTTATTCGGAGTGTCATACGATTTAGTATAACGATTCAACCAGTAATAAGCCACAAAACAGCCGAGAATTACTAAGGCGGATCAAGTTTGTGCTATTATTGTTTCAAAAGAAATTGTTCGACATATTTGATTGTTTGATCCTTAACTTTGAAACGATTTTTCATTACCGTATAAATAGCCGCCTCAGGAAAATAATAATAAAGTTCGAGTCGTTTCAACGAATCTTTTCCCAAGCATAATGGATTGTCATACATAGGCGTTATTTTTTTAGTTGATGAGGTTTCAATGATACCCAAATTTCTTCCGTGTCTGTCATTATTCCCAATCAAAACCATTCCATAAAGCAATGTTTATGGAGTCCATAAATGGCTTCGGATTCAAGCGTATTTTTGCATTTGAGACATGTGTTCATGTGACATGTATAGCACACTATTTTGTTGTGCCAAATAAATAACAACAAAATGTTGTTATTTATTTGGCACAAGATAGACGCTATTATTTTTTCGGTTGCAGGTACACCATTGAGCCCGGGGTGCTACGATCGGCTATCTCATAACCTTGAAGGATTTGCAGAGGGTCAACACCCAAATCAAGTGCGCTGCAATACTTGCGATCTACAATTACTTCAGTCAAATTGCCAAATAATCCTGACGCTTTTTTTCATCCATAAATGGATACATGTCATGCAGTGGTTTGGACACCATTTTCCCGCTGGCCAGTTTTTGTGAGGTAACTGTAGGTATGATGGCCTGATTAATCAAAAAATTGATTCACTTGAACCAGGTCAATTGTCTGAATATCCTCAAAAATCAGATGAATGGGCTTGCTGGATGGAAAACCAACCCACGCTAAGCAAGCTTATTATGCGCACGGCTTATCGGTCTTACAGGCGAATACGAAGAAGATTAGCCCGATCACATTAATATTGCTTGGCATGGTGCATTAAGATGCGCGCATGATATCATGCATTCATTAAAAACAAGAGAGCATGTAATGAAAGCATCTGATGGTGTGGCGCGATTATTAGCTTATAAAAAAATCAATTTTGGTTTTGAATTAATTGGTGGGATGATCGCGCATCTGGTTGACAGCATTAATCTGCTTGGAAAAACAAAATTATTATCAGTTCATCATGAACAAGCCGCTGCATTTGCCGCTGGCGGTGTTGCCAGAGCTACTAATAATGCCATTTTAGGCGTGGCACTGGGCACGAGTGGTCCTGGAGCTACCAATTTAGTTACCGGGATTGCTGATTGCTGGCTGGATAATGTTCCTTGCTTATTTCTTACCGGACAAGTCAATACCAATGAAGCAAAAGGTGAGAAACTCATCAAGCAGCAAGGATTTCAAGAGCTGGATATTATTAAAATCGTTGAATCCATTACAAAGTATGCTGTTAAAATTGAATCAGTTGACATATTGTTACCAGAAATAAATAAGGCCATTGATATCGCTCGCAGTGGGCGGCCGGGGCCTGTTTTGATTGATATTCCCATGAATATGCAACGTGAAGAAATTGATAAAAGCCAGTTGGAGGCTCTAATTCATAGCTCGGTTTTTCATGAGCAAAGCAATCATGACGTTTTTGATGTGGCTTCCATTTATGATGAATTATTAGCGGCGACTAAACCACTGGTTTTATTGGGTGGTGGTGCAGTTAACCATGATTTATTAGGGCCATTTACTGCCATATTAACCGAATTACACATTCCCTATGTAGCAAGCCTGAAAGGCAGTGAAAAAATAGCTGAAAAGCCTGCCTATCTAGGCATGATTGGCAGTTATGGAACACGCGTTGGTAATTATTCCCTTCAAAACTGCGATGTTCTGCTGGTGATTGGCTCACGCTTAGATGTGCGGCAAACCGGATCTAATTGTCAGGATTTCGCGAGACATGCGCGTGTGATTCAAATTGACATTGATCCCCATCAACTCAACAATCGGATAAAATCCACAACTGCCTTGCATATGGATGTGAGCTCTTTTTATCAAGAATTTATCAAGCAAGTACCCAAAATCGATAGAGACAACCATTGGTTAAATCGGTTAAAAGATAAAAAAGTCTTTCACTATCGAAATGAATATAGCGACTTAAAACTCGGCCCATTTGATGTTTTTGATCTGGTTAATACAAAATTTTGTGGTGTTGATGTGCAATTTGTTTGTGATGTGGGAAACAATCAAATGTGGGCGGCACACACGATTCAATTGGATAATCAACAAAAGATTCATCACTCAGGCGGATTGGGTGCGATGGGATTTAGTATACCCACATCTTTAGGCGTTCAAGTGGCATCAAACGTCCCCGTGGTTAGTTTTTCAGGTGATGGCGGTGCTCAGTTAAATATTCAAGAACTGGATATTATTGCGCGAGAAAATTTACCCATATTAACCATTATCTTGAATAATAAAGCATTGGGAATGGTCAAGAATTTTCAGGAAATGTATTTTGATGGTCGTGATGAGTCGACCTATTGGCGCAAATATTCCTGTAATTTTGTAGAAATAGCACGTGGTTATAACATGGATTCGCAACGGGTAGAAACCATTGCTGAGCTTGGATGTGCGATTGATACATTTATATCAAATCCACGACCCTTCTTATTGGAAATCGACATGGAATTTGTGAATGAATGCAGGCCGAGGTTATCCTTTGGAGATAAACTGGATAAGCAATCACCGCAATTAATCGATGACATAGAATGAACATTGCTATTTTTGGAGCAACCAGTTATTTGGCTCGAGATTTAATCCTCTCGTTTTCACAAAAAAACAATGCGGTTCTTGATCTATATGGCCGCAGTGTTGAGCAAATCAATACTTGGTTAGATGCTAACTCGTTAAAAAATAAATATTCTGCTTTTAATTATTCAGCATTTAACTCAGACATCCATTATGATGCGATCATCAATTTTGTCGGCATGGGTAATCCTGCACAGGCGCTTGTAATGGGCGCCTCTATTTTTGAAGTCACACGCCAGTATGACGATCTGGCTTTGGCTTATCTTCAAAACCATGCTGATACAAAATATATTTTTTTAAGTAGTGGTGCTGTTTATGGGCAGGCTTTTAGTACGCCCGTAACTGAAAATACGAATGCCTTGATCAATATTAATCACCTGGGGTCAACTGATTTTTATGGTCTGGCCAAGTTGTATGCAGAAGCAAAACATCGAAGTTTTGCTGATCTTAATATCATTGATTTAAGAGTCTTTAATTATTTCAGCTCGACCATGGACACGACTTCACGCTTTTTGATTAGCGATGCGTTGCGAGCCATACGCAATGATGATGTATTAAACACAACAACGGGCAATATTTATAGAGATTATTTACATCATGATGATTTTTATCAATTAATTAATTGTGTACTGGCAACTCAAAAGATTAATCAGGCATTGGATTGTTATACGAAAGCGCCTATAGATAAAATGACGATGCTTGAGGAAATGAAATCGCATTTTGGATTAAAATATGTTTGTGTAGCTAGCGATGAGACTTGTGGAGTCAATGCTACTGGATTGAAGGATTATTATTATTCTTTGAATAAACGGGCGGGGTTGATTGGGTATCACCCTGCACGGAGTTCTCTGGAATGTGTGTTAGAAGCATCGCGTCAGGTTTTGACTCTATGAAACGTAATACTCTATTAATCCGTTATCTTTTCGTCGGCATGCTCAACACGGCATTTGGCTATTCAGTGTTTGCGTTGCTGACCTATTTTGGACTGCATTACCCGCTGGCTTTATTTTTTGCTACTGTCGCAGGTATTTTCTTTAATTTTAGAACCTTTGGGCGGTTCGTCTTTGCAAACCCTGATTGGCGGTTGATTTGGCGATTTTTTGCCGTTTATGGGGTTTTGTATGGTGTGAATGTCGGCACTGTTTTTGTGCTCATGCTGTACATTCCTAATGTCTATATCGCCAATGCGGTTGCGCTGATTTTTATTGCGAGCTTGGGCTTTGTGTTAAACCGGAGATTTGTTTATGCAAACAATTAGTATTGTTACACCTTGTTATAATGAAGAAAGCAACGTTGATGAGCTTTATGAGCGAATAACCGCGGTAATTGATACGTGTCCTGATTATGCGTTTGAAATTATTTTTATTGATAATGCATCCACAGACAATACGGTTAACCTGGTCAAATCGTTGATCAAAAAGGATCAGCGGATTCGGTTGATCGTCAATGCTCGTAATTTTGGTCATATCCGGTCGCCCTACTATGGTTTGATGCAAGCCACAGGGGATGCCGTCGTTTTAATGGCATCAGATTTGCAAGACCCTCCTGAGTTGCTGCCTGAATTTATTAAACAGTGGGCCGCTGGATTTAAAATAGTTGCGGGTGTTAAAACGACCAGTGAAGAATCCAGGCTGTTTTTCATGATTCGAAAAGCATATTACAAAATGGTCAATCGAATTTCGAACATCAAGTTAATTACTAATTTCACCGGTTTTGGTTTGTATGATAAAAGCGTGATTGAGATTATGAAAGGACTCAATGATCCCTATCCTTATCTTAGAGGGTTGGTTTGTGAGCTGGGATTTGATGTGGCTGAAGTTGAGTTTAATCAGCCACAACGTGCACGTGGGATTACTAAGAACAATTTTTATACATTGTATGATATTGCCATGCTGGGTATTACCAGCCACTCAAAAGTTCCATTGCGAATGGCCGTGTTTGCAGGTTTTTGTTTATCAGCGTTGAGTTTGATGATGGCGTTTCTGTATTTGATTTTCAAATTGCTGTTCTGGAATAGCTTTGCGTTTGGTACAGCACCGCTGTTGATGGGATTGTTCTTTTTTGCTAGTGTTCAGTTGTTCTTTTTGGGATTGCTGGGGGAGTATGTTGGTAATTTGCAGACCCAGATATTGAGCCGACCTTTGGTAGTTGAGACGGAGCGGGTTAATTTTTGAGGCTCAGGTGCAATATCAGATAAAGTCAGCATCTGATTCATTTATTAATTAAATGTGGTCGAAAATCTTCGACCACATTAATTGCCGTATCATGGATGTACAGAGGTGAGTAGATCCGCCGTGGTTTTCAGAGTATGATCTTTTCTTTTGTTTGTTATGACATTATGAAATCATTTAAAACACTCTGGCACTACTTTCTACCTAAAAAATCCCTCTCGATCTTTGCAGGCTACATGGCGAATATCACTTATCCGTACATTAAAAATTATTTAATTCGCGACTTTATTATTACATACCAAGTCAATATGGCCGAAGCGATCCAAACCCAAGCAGAAGATTATAGTTGTTTTAATACTTTCTTTATTCGTAAATTAAAACCTGAATGTCGTCCACTTAGTCCTGAGGATATTGTGTCTCCTGTCGATGGATGTATCAGTGAAATGGGGCATATTCACCACGGAACCATCATCCAAGCAAAAGGAAAAGATTATAGCGTACAAGCACTATTGGCCGGTGAAAAGTCAACAAGCGATTCTTTTGCAAATGGTCTATTTGCCACCATATATTTATCTCCAAAAGACTATCATCGTGTTCATATGCCAATCGATGGCACTTTAACGCGTATGATCCATGTTCCGGGTCGACTGTTCTCTGTACAACCACATACAGTAAACACTATCCCAGGTTTGTTTTCAAGGAATGAGCGCTTGGTTGCATTTTTTGATACCGCCATTGGTCCAATGGCTATGGTTTTAGTTGGTGCTACTTTGGTCGGCGCCATTGGTACAACCTGGCATGGTGACCTACGGCGCTCATCGAAGATTCAACAGATAGATGTTCCTACAGATCCAGCCTATTCCTTAAAGAAAGGACAAGAAATGGGCTATTTCAAGCTGGGATCTACGGTGATCTTATTATTTGCTAATGCCACAAAAATGCAATGGATCGAAGAACTCAAATCTGGCGAATGCTTGACCTACGGCAGCGCTATGGCTAGTTTGCGTACACTATAAATATCTTCGACAGAAACCATCGTTAATCCATACTGTTGAGCATATTCTTTAAGTTCAAATAAAGTTTTCATAGTCCCGTCAGTATTCATCAGTTCACATAAGACTGAAGCTGGCGGCAATCCTGCAAGCACTAACAAATCAACACTACCTTCAGTATGCCCTCGACGCTCCAATACACCGCCATCACGAGCAATTAAAGGAAACACATGACCTGGTTTACATAAATCAGTTGCAGCAGCCTGTGGATTCACAGCAGCTTTAATCGTGGTCCAACGGTCATGAGCTGAAACTCCAGTCGTAACACCATGGCTAGCTTCAATTGAAATAGTAAAAGCAGTTTTATACGGGCTCGTATTATGAGGGACCATTGGCTTTAAACCCAGATGATCAGCCGTTGCTTGTGTCAAACATAAACAAATTATACCACTACAATCACGAATCATTTGCGCTACATCTTGCGTCGTGAAATTAGATGCCGCATAGATCAAATCACCTTCATTCTCACGCTCCTGATCATCAATCAAAATGATCCCTTTCCCTTGGATTAATGCTGCGCACGCATGTCGCACACGTTCTTCAGGAGTGCTGCCAAATTGTTCTAATAGAAACATATAACCATCCTTTTTAATAGAGTCGGCGAACTGTCAGCCTGGATTCAACGGCGGTAGTAAAGTTTTTTGTATCTTGCTGATAGTCTTTTTTCGGTTAAACTTAATGACACAACGCCATAATTCTTGACCACTCCATACTGCCGTCGTGTCTAGCTGATATAATACACGCAATAACAACTGAATCTGATGTAGAAAATCATCATTATGCAATCGATCCATCACATCATTCAAGGTTAAAAAATCTTCATTTGGAAAAGTATACCGCGCCCAACAAATTAAAGCTTGGCTTGTTGGCACTGCCTGACCAGCGAAACAGGCTACACGTAACCCATGTAATACTCCAATTTTTTTGCGATAACTACAGATGCGGCCCCTGACCGCCAGGTATAAGCCAATGATTACTAATAAACAAACGCACAGAGCATATAAATACATATAAGTCTTTAATGATGGTTTATGGATCTCTTTACTCACTGGTATCGAATCTTCCTCCACTAAAATATGACGAGCAGGAAAACTTGCTGTCTCAACTTTTCCTGAACCCGTATTAAACCAAGCCACATTTTTTTGGGGTAAAATTACACGCCCAGGATGATTCAAAGTATACGTAACACGATACGTAGCACGACCATGCAAGATTTTGGCGGTTAAACTATTTTTGTAAATTGGTTTTGCCACATATACATCCCATGCAGCGCTGCGTTTAAAATGCAATTCCGGCAATAATTCAGCCGGAATTTCATCCGCACTGAGCGTGATAGTCCGCACAATCGCCCCGGATAATGCGACTCTTTTCTGCAATACATCATCTACAACTTTAATCTTTACATTCTTTGCCGGCAACCAATCTCCGTGATGATTCAAGGGACGTGCTTTGACATGTAACGTGGATATACTTGGACCAAGATGAATCTTGCTCGAGGTCATTCCTTTAATTACAGCATCCAACTCTGGACCATAAACAGATAACATCCCACTTTTTTGTGGGAAAACCGCATAACTTTGCTCAGCAATTGTATACATCTCACCATGCAAAGTTGCATGGTATTCACGCGCATCTCCAAAAGGAAATAACACAGCATTGTCCAGGTGCGGCGGCAGGTAATTACCATCAAAAAATGGTACTCTTTGGAATAGTTTTACTGTATAAATAACTTGTTGATTTAAATAAGGATCTTGTGGGGTATGTTCAAACTTAAAAAACAAGAGATCATTCTGGATTGCAGAACCACTAACCTGCGTGCAAACTAGTAACATGCCAACGATCAATAAATAAATAACACTCATGGATTTCAATGAATAACCGCTCATAACTTACCGCGACTTAAGTAATCTCGTAAAAACTTTTCTTTTAAAAATGAACCAGTCGGATCCGGGGTCAAGTTTAGCCATTGTTGATTCTCAATATTTTTCTCAGGCTTTTTTTTCTGCTGCTGGTCTTGGGGTTTTACTGGTGGTGGTGGTGACTTTTTATTATTTGGCTGTGGAGCTGATTTTAATAAATCCATAATAATCTGCCGATTAAACACCGCGTCTTGATTCTGCGGGTTTTTTTGCAGCGCACGATCATAAGCAGCAATAGCACTAGAATAATCAGCTAAATATGCCAGTGCATTACCTTGATTATATGCTGCATCGGGGTGATCGACTAATTGATATAATGATCCTGCGATAGAGTACTGGCCTGCATGGAACGCCTGATCTGCCTGGTACCATTTGTATGAATAAATATTCTGCCATTGAAAAGCAGTTAATGTTTGCGACATTAACATCAATCCGCACCCAAACAATAAGTAATACAAGCTCTTCATCGAAAAATCCTGTGCTTTGCTCCACGCTGAAATAGCGGTAGCAGCAACAATAATGCAGGAATTAAAAACCAACGCCCTCGATCTTGCCAAACCGAAACATTAATATCAGCTGTTCCATGTGCGGCATGAGCTGAGGTGCTTTGATCGAGCCAATCTGCCAACATCTTTTTATTATACTTATAATTAATCAGCTGACCATGACCTTGTTGTGAAAATTTCGAGTATGCTGCCGGCACATCTTTACTTGCTATAAAAGGCAGGATCGAAACCCGCAGACCACCATTGGCTAAAACATGTGCTAAAGAAATTGCGGCTGTATCGGGTGATTTATCCGTCAAAACCAAAACATCTCCTTGCTCAAATCCAGCTTCGGACATCAATTCTGCTGCTTTATGCAATGCTCGATCCAATCTACAACCTGTAACTGGCATTATTGACGGCTTTAAAGTATCAACCCACTCGGACATTGTAGAACCATCTTGTGTTAATGGCGATAACACAAATGGTTCAGATGTATAAACAATCAGCCCCCATGGTCCGGGTAAATGCAACAAATCATGTATGATCAACTTGGCTCGGCTGAGACGATCAGGAGATATATCATTCTCGAGCATACTAGAAGATAGATCTAATAAAATAACTCGAGGATGCTCTACAGCCATCGCCGAGACCGGCCAGCGCGACCAAGTTGGACCTGCTCCACTAAAAATCATCAAAGTTGCACTTAACAGAGCCGCAAATAATGCCCACCTGTAACTATAAGGCCCGCTACTTTTGATAACATGTGGGATTAAATGAGGATCACATATAGACGATAATTCTCGAGCCGGATCAAATCTTTTGATGACAAAAAGCAATAGGATCAGCAACGGCAAGTAAGCCCAACACCATTCAGGCCGCAGCAAATGCATCATCTTTGTTTCCTTAGATATATAAAAAAAACAAATAATAACCATATCGCTAGAGCTAACGGCCAGGGATATAAATCATACTGTGATCGTACTATTAAAGAGTTCTCATGTGGAGTTTTAGCTAGTTTATTGATGATTGAATAGATTTGTTTTAATGAGCTAAAGTCGGTGGCTCTAAAATATTTACCTCCGGTTCTAGCGGCCACTGCTTTCAAAGTGGCTTCATCTAAATCAGCTGTAACACCATTCAAACTTAAAAACATACCCGAGACAGCATGAGAATCCACGTCCGCCCCCAAACCAATCGTATACACACAGATCCCTGCTGCACCCGCTAAATCAGCGGCTTTCAACGGCGATAATACACCCGAATTACTCACCCCATCTGTTAATAATATTATTATTCGGCTGTGTGCAGGAACTCCGGATAATCTTTTAATCGCTAAACCTAAAGCGTCTCCTATAGACGTGCTTGGCCCGGCCAAACCTGATGTCATGTCATTTAACTGATGTAGTACATGAGTTTTATCGCCGGTAAGCGGGGTTAATAAATACGCCTTTTCACCAAAAACAATCAAGCCAAATTGATCGCCCGATCGAGTATCTAAAAACTGTGCTGCCGTACTTTTTACCACAGCCAAACGCGAGATACGCTGACCATGCACCTGCATATCACGAACTTCCATACTGGGTGAAATATCTAGCACTAACATAATACTCGCACCAGTTCTAACTAATGGTAGAGCAGATCCAATCCAACGCGGACCGGCCAAAGCCGTCACCAATAAACTAGTTATTACTAATAAACAGGCCATCAAACGATCAAAACGGTATTGTGTACGTACGGTTAGATCATGTAGATCAGTAAAAAATGGTACTTTTAAAGATGATGAAATTTTAGGTGCTACGCATGGAAGAGTCCACCAGATTAGCAATGGCAGGGGTAAAAGCAAAAATAGAACAGGACACGAGAATGATAGCATGATCAGTTGCGGCTTCTCTTGAAAATAACTAAAAGAAAGGGCCAATCGGTGTGTCGCCAATTGACCCAGTGGAATGACACATAGCAAGTCCAACCTCGCAGCATTATTATTTCATATGGAGGCATAACCTGTCAATTATTAAAATTTGGATAACTCATGACTGTCGCGTTAAAATAATCGTATATTTTTTGTTTGATTTCGATATGGCTAAGCTTGAGTGTCTATAGCTGAATTAAATTGTTCAGATAATACATGTACTAATTTTGCCAAAACATCCGGCAGGATATGTTGGCGATCATCTGGCGGATAAACCGTGGAGACCTGTAGATCTTTGATTAATTCATTTGCTATAACACCAGTTTGATTCGCTGGTTCACCAGTCAGGCGTTCTATGGACATCATAGTGTCTCTGGTTGCATTAATACTGAGTAGTGGCTCTGAAAAAGCACTCAAATCTTTTGCCAATAATTTAGGCGCATCAGCTGGGTAATTTAATGGGGTGAAAATTGTAATACTACCCGCACGAACTACATCCAATACTGGGGCCACTACAGCTGGTGAATGATAATTATGATATGCCATCAATGCAGCAACACCTTTGCCAATATAATCAGCATTTGCATTACTATTAAACGAATTAACAATCATATCTATTGTTTCACTGCTTTCAGGCAGAATTACAGTATCATTGTTACCCTCCAATATCTTTTGAAAACTCAAAATTTGGGTTTGTAACCGCGCCATATACTCATCTGGTGGTGAGTCAACCTTTAAAAACTGGTTCAATTTCAGTCGCTTAACCGGCTTAGGATTCGCATAAAACATACGCGCACGAACGATTTGTGAGCGAAAGAATATATGTGCCTCACCTTCTGTTTGATCTTTTAAATCCAATAAATCAACTCGGGCGCGCTTTTCAAATGAAGAGCTTTTAGTGTCCATATAACTATTAGCTACGCTATTTTCTTTCGTTTGAAACGAATCCACTTTAGTTACGTATGCTTCACCAGCGGTTTTGGTAAAAAAGTCCCAGGTATCGGTTGGATCCTCAAGCTTCATACAAATCTTAATATTCGTATTTGCCCCAATTGAAGCAGCTTCTTCTTTAGAAGCCTTTTGGAAAGCCGGCAAATCTTGACCGGCAAATATTGCCGAAAAGCCTAAAGAGCGCGCCTGAGCAGGCACCACAGCAAAGCCTTTTACCGCATAATAACCATACTCATCCAAAATACATATATATGGAGTTGGCGCATTGGTTGGTTTACGTTCAATCACATCACGATAATCGCCCTCAACCTCTTCACCCAATCCAGCTGCCATCATCGCCTTAAGTGACGAAACAATGATTTTACCTAAGTTAGATAACTCTTCCGGAGATTTTTCTAAAGCTGGCAATAATACAACTAAAATCCGTCGATTTAACACCACATCTTTAAAATCAACTTCGGCTAAATTTGTACGAATGATATGCCCGTAAGTATCCGCCAACGATGAAAAGCTACGTACCAATTGCATGGTAATAAAACCATGTTGCTCTAAAACCTGAGATACTTGCTTGCCTTTTTTTTCTTTATTATATCCGGGTAATGTATCTAAATAATTACGTAAAGGATCGGTTACAACTGTAGGAATTGATTCAATATTTACACCTTCCTGATCATCGCGTGGAAAAATTTTATCAATGACGATTGACTCCAGGCGAGTTAATGCGAAATAATTTCGAATATTATTTGCGTCTAGCAATATAGAACCTTGATCGCGCATATAAACCAGTAACCGCATCAGTGCTTCGACAAACGCAATCGCACGTCCTTTCCACATATCACCGTCAGATGATTGTCCTGAATCACCCATTAAATTCACAACTAATTGCGTTAACATACTAGATGAGCCCTGACAAAATGGATTCATTGTATTCGACAACCGAGTTTTTTGTGGGCCAACAATATCCCGGGCACCAGTCATAAAGTTAATTAACAATAAATCATCTTCACGCCCCATACTCCGCACCATAGAAAAAATCTTGGCGTACAGGCTGTTATCCCCTTTCCCATCCACATAAATAAAACCACTACCTTGCACCAAAGCATTAAATGCAATTGATATCAGCGCTTCGGTTTTACCACTACCAGTAGAACCAAAAATCAAAACGTGTGTGCGCATATCTTCATTCGCAAACCATAATTCTTCATTATCGCTAATCCGGTTACCAAAATAAGAAATTCCACGCGCCATATTGGGCAACTTTATGCCTGGCTTTAAGTCATTAAAATCTTTTGTTTGGGAGACTTTAGGTAACCTAAACGGCAACATCTGCTTGCACAGATAAGTGAAAATAAAAAAGCCCAGCGAAAGAATTAACATTAACAATGTCAGGGCCGGCAAGACCGCGCAGGCAGTCGCGCAGACTACAAGTAGTATGGATGTATTTGTTGGTTTGGAAAAAAAGCAGATATGCGTTGCCCTAAAGTGCGCGTATCACGCAAAAGTAAGGATGGATCTAACTCATTTCGTGAATCAATGCCGCGCATTATTCTGTCAGTCCTTGCATTTCCTTGGGTGACAATTGTATTTCTTTCACCGCAATCTCCAGCGCTTTAATTGCCTCATCAATCATTGGAGCAATCAACCGCCGCCCCATAGATTTCTCCGCTAGCCAATGTGCGAATGGCCCACCAACTTCTGCAAATGGTGTTTGTCGGCCAACTGAATTCAGCATATACCACAATCTTCTATCTAATGGTTTCAACCATAAAAACTCAGAACTAGGTACAACACCATCGTCTCTAGACGCACTTAAAAATGAAGCCATGACGGTTAGTAAGTATGCGTGTTGACTGAGTATATCTTGCACTGACTCGTCATTACAATGTTTACGGATCACACGGTTGGGTATAGTTGTATCGATATTGTCGACAGCAGCAAATTGGTCTAAATTTAACAATATTTTAGCGGCCGTATCTTTATCTCTATTTATCCTGGATAAAAAAACTGCGATTAATGCACGCACATGGACTGGACAACTATCAAATCCTGACCACACTGGCCCCAACTGCAAGGTAAAAACTCTCTTAGCATCACCTCGTCGAATAGCCGCTGTCATTTCTTGACCAGGCAATACCCGGTCCATTAAAGCATCATTTTTTTTCAACAAACCATACTTACGCCCAAACTCAATCGGCGTCAAGGCCATAGCCCAAGGGCCAACCTGAATATCTTCACTCACCAAATCATGCTTCATTACAGGCATTATTGATGGCCAATTCTTTTGCTCTTGAATGCCTAATGTTTTCATACTATAGGTTTTTCTGAATCTAATAGTAATGTCTGAGTTATA
>CANNIJ010000041.1 GCA_947505025.1 Legionellaceae bacterium
AGTGCTTTACAACCCTCAGGCCTTCTTCACACACGCGGCATTGCTGGATCAGGGTTGCCCCCATTGTCCAATATTCCCCACTGCTGCCTCCCGTAGGAGTCTGGGCCGTGTCTCAGTCCCAGTGTGGCTGATCATCCTCTCAGACCAGCTACCGATCATCGCCTTGGTAGGCCTTTACCCCACCAACTAGCTAATCGGACGCAGGCTATTCTCAAAGCGCCAGGCCTTGCGGTCCCCAGCTTCACTCCTCGGAGCTTATGCGGTATTAGCTTGAGTTTCCCCAAGTTGTCCCCCTCTTTGAGGTATATTCCTACGCGTTACTCACCCGTTCGCCACTCGCCAGCCTTCTAGCAAGCTAGAAGCTGATGCCGTTCGACTTGCATGTGTTAAGCATGCCGCCAGCGTTCAATCTGAGCCAGGATCAAACTCTTAAGTTTTTTTCCTATGCTAGTATCTTACAACCAGCTGCTTATTCTTTTCTACTTCTGCCTCAAAGGCAATTTAAAGCGCCCACACAGTTTGTTTTCTCTGAATTTTTAATCAACATGCGCCCCGAAGGCGTGCTGCGTATTCTACTCATCCAAGAACTTATGTCAACTACTTTTTGAAGTTTTTACTCAAAACTATCTTCGCCAAACGCTGCTTGCCAACTTGTATTATATACGGGGTGTCTAAACTCAATAAAACACTACTATCTTCAACGCGCTCAGAGTTTATTTTCACTGCACCCTGACGAACCAAACGCATAGCCTCAGAGGTGCTGCCAGTTAATCCTGAGTTCTTCAAAACTTGACTAATCGATAGTTGATCGCTGACTTCAATAGTTTGCGTTTCCAAATCGCCGGGCAGAACTTTCTGTTGAAACCTCTCAGTGAAAGCATGATGGGCATGCTCAGCAAATGATGCGTCATGAAATCGAGTGACGATTTCTTTAGCAAACCCCACCTTAACATCGCGTGGATTCAAACCATCCTGTACCGACTGTTTAATCCGCGCTAATTCTTCAATTGGTTTAAAACTTAAAACATCAATATATTTCCACATCAAATCATCTGAAATAGACATCAACTTACCAAACATCATCTCAGGATCGTCACAAACACCAATATAGTTACCCAAAGACTTAGACATTTTCTTGACCCCGTCCAAACCTTCAATCAACGGCATCATCATCACTACTTGCTGCTCCTGATTGTAATGCTTTTGTAATTCACGCCCCATTAATAAATTAAACTTCTGATCGGTGCCACCGCACTCAATATCTGCTTTTAACATCACCGAGTCATAACCCTGAATCAATGGATACAAGAACTCGTGCAAGGCTATTGGCTGCCCAGAAGCATGTCGCTGATGAAAATCATCCCGCTCTAACATACGTGCCACAGTACTATTTGCAGCTAAACGAATTAAATCTGCACTAGTAAAGGTATCAAACCACTGAGAATTAAATACTATTTGTGTTTTTTCCGGATCCAGAACTTTGAACGCTTGAGCTTGGTAAGTTTTTGCATTCTCTAGGATTTGCTCCGAACTCAAAGGCGCACGAGTTACATTCTTTCCTGTTGGATCGCCAATCATGCTAGTAAAATCACCAATTAAGAATACTATCTTATGCCCCGCCAATTGGAATTGTCTTAATTTATTGAGTAACACAGTGTGGCCCAGATGTAGATCTGGCGCTGTTGGATCAAATCCAGCCTTGATAGTTAAAGGCTGATTTTTTCTAAGTTTATTTAGTAATTCATGCGCAGGTAAAACCTCAACACAACCGTGTGTAAATGATTGATAATTTAATTCTTCAGCTTGCATTTTGAACCCTAAAAAAAAGCTAACCTTGACCAGGCCACATCTAATCAGTTATCTTAGCCCAAATCAATCATGATGGCTAGATAACAATCTGTTGAACATGAAGCATAATACAAGCATATTAAATCGCCTGAGATCGATGTATCTGCGTAGAAATACATCGAATCTAGTAACCGTACAAAGTATCCTCCGGGAGAAATATAACGCCCAGGCATTTGTCATGGATTGCGAACAAACCAAGCCGCAACATAAACATCAAACACGCCCATCAAAAAGTTTAACCAGCTTGACTGTCGTGGTTGCGGTAAGTTTGATCATTATGATCATCAAAACCATACCGATCAAACATGCGCCAATACAATCAAACGATCAAATAATCGAAAAACCAGAGAACTTCTCGCAAGAAATAGCCGTGCCTGAACAAATTTCAACACCTATAGTTTCAGACATTATCAAACCAGAGGAAAAAACGGTAACAGCATCTCCAGTGAGTATCGTTCCAGCCATCAATAAGCCTGCTCAATGGACGAAAATAGTAACACAACCCGGCGATACACTAGCGCGTGTATTTAATCGGGCTGGATTGAGTCAACATACTTTGCAGACAATTTTAAGAAATAATCCTTATTCAAAACAAATGTCCAGGATCAAGCCCCACCAGGTTTTAAAGCTTTGGATTGAAAAAGGACAACTTACTAAGTTTGTGTTTCCCGTGGATAACATGCATTTATTATATATAAATTTAAATAACGGGCACTACAAAAACATAATACACGCACGTGCAACACAAACACGCGCACAATATGTATCGGCCACCTTGCGCGGTTCATTATATTCAACCGCACAACATATGAACATACCTTATAAACTCATCCGGCAAATGATTGGCATCTTTACATGGGAGCTTGATTTCTCGCATGATGTGCGCGTAGGTGATCAATTCAGTATTTTATATAATGCTTTTTATATTCATAATCGCCTGGTAAATACTGGCGATATATTAGCTGTGATGTACACCCGCAGCGGGAAAACTTATCAAGCTATACGCCACATTAGTGCTAAAGGTGAAGTCGATTACTTTACACCCCAAGGCACAAGTTTAAAGCAAGCGTTTTCTAGATACCCGCTACAATTCAGTCACATCAGCTCAAAGTTCAGTCAATCCAGAAGACACCCAATTTTGCATTATAATAGACCGCATAATGGAATTGATTTAGCTGCTCCTAGTGGCACACCAATTCGCGCCACAGGAAATGGAAGAATTGCATTGATCGGTCGTCAGGCTGGTTTTGGTAATATGGTCAAGCTCACACATAACCAGGGTTATACTTCAATTTATGGTCATATGCTGCGCTTTCAAAAAGGCTTGGCCAAAGGTATGTTTGTCAAGCGCGGTCAAGTTATTGGCTATGTTGGTCAATCAGGATTAGCCAATGGCCCCCACTGTCACTATGAGTTTCATGTAAATCACAACCCCAAAGATCCAGCAACAGTTCAACTTCCACGCGCAGAACCTATTGCGCCGCGCGAACGACTAGCTTTTTTCAATAGCGCAGGTCGTATGATAGCATCCTTAAAACAAAAAACTTTAAATCGTTTTGCTGTAAAGAAATCTACAAGCAAAACGACTTAGGCCAAGATCAGGTAACGACAAACAACAACAGAAGCAATAACCCCCGCCAAATCACCTATTAATCCGGCAGGAATTGCATGTCGAGTTCTACGAATATTCACTGATCCAAAATAAATTGCGATTAAATAAAACGTTGTTTCTGTACTTCCCATAATCGTAGCTGCAGTCTTTGATAACCATGCATTTCCACCATGCTCACGAATCAAATCAGCTAATATGCCCAGTGAGGCACTGCCTGAAAATGGTCTCATCAAAGCCAAAGGTAATAACTCAACGGGCATTCCAATCGACGTTAACAGCGGGGTTAGAGCAATACTAAGCCATTCAAAAAAACCCGAAGCACGTAACATTCCAATCGCGACCAGCATGGCAACCAAGTATGGAATCAAACTAATACTGATATCAAAACCCTTGCGTGCTCCTAAAATAAATGCATCAAATACATTGATTTTTTTAATCATTCCATAAAAAGGGATCCCTACAAGGACGAGCAGAAATAATCCATTAGATATTTGACCCGCAAGATCATTCATAAACTCTCACTTAATTTAACTTTAAAAAATGATAATTTTGCGAGTTTTTTAACCGCGAATAGTGCCACAATTGTTGAAACTGTGGTTGCAATTGCAGACGTTAAAATAATACTGCTGGGATGCAAACTACCATTGGCGGCTAAATACGCAATTGCAGTAATTGGAATTAATTGAACGCTTGAAGTATTAATAGCTAGAAAAGTACACATAGCGTCAGTAGCAACTTCAGCATGCTGGTTCAAACGTTCTAACTCCTTCATTGCCTCCAGACCAAATGGAGTTGCCGCATTCGACAAACCTAACATATTTGCAGCAATATTTAATACCATCGCTCCCATGGCCGGATGATCGACCGGAACTTCTGGAAATAAACGACGCATCAATGGTTGTAGCCATCTGGCAATAACATTGACTAGTCCTGACTCACTCGCAATGCCCATAATACCCAACCACAGGGACATTATTGCCGCCAAACCTAATGCCAGCTCAAAACCAAGCGTTGCAGAATCTGTAACAGCCTTGACCACCTGATCAAGGCGTCCCTGTAAAGCACCAGTAATTACAGACAAAAACATCATTCCCAACCAAATAAAATTTAGCATATGGTGTCTCCTAAAACAGGCAAAGCTGTGTATAGGCAGTATAAAGATGCGCTTGTAAAATTCAAGTGGTTATCCAATAATTCCTAAACCTGTGCTGCCGAATAAAACCATCTGCAGAAAGGTGGTTTTTATCTTTAAAGCTATGTATCCTATGCTTTCTTCAAATATTTACAAGGAACAGTTTTTTGAACAGCGTTGTAGCGCAATTTACCATATCCTATGTGCAAATATTAAACGAACAGTCGGAGTGGGATGATCCATTACCGGATTTTGCGAAAGATCATAAAAAGTTAACTGAATTATATAAAGCAATGGTCTTTGCACGCTGTTTTGATAATAAAGCTATAGCCCTACAACGAATGGGAAAAATGGGCACATATGCGCCCTGTTATGGACAAGAAGCTATTGGCGCCGCTATCGGACATGCTATGCGGCCAGAAGATGTATTTATTCCTTACTATCGTGACAATGCAGCACAGCTACAACGTGGAGTTTTGGCTCAAGAAATTTTTACATATTGGGGCGGGGATGAGCGTGGCAGTAGATTTTCGCATCAATCACAAGATTTACCCATCTGTGTTCCTATAGCCTCGCAATGTTTGCATGCTGCAGGCGTTGCATTTGCATTCAAGCACAGAGCACAACCCAGAGTAGCCTTGGTGTGCTTGGGTGATGGTGGAACTTCAGAAGGCGATTTTTATGAAGCCATCAATGTTGCCGCGCTTTGGCAGTTGCCTGTAGTATTTGTTATCAATAACAATCAATGGGCTATTTCAGTCCATTTAAACCAACAAACCGCAGCACAAACTCTGGCGCAAAAAGCCATAGCAGTTGGAATGGATAATTTACAAGTTGATGGTAATGATATCTTGGGTATGCGTGAAGTGATTGGAAAAGCTATAGAAAAAGCACGAGCTGGTGGCGGTCCAACACTAATCGAGGCACTGTCTTTTCGCTTGTCAGATCATACAACAGCAGATGATGCCACACGCTATCAACCTCAAGACGAGGTTCAACAAGCTCATTTAAAAGAACCAATTCAACGCATGCGAAAATTTCTTGAGCAAAAAATTAATTGGAGTGCAGATCAAGAAAATGCACTAATCATAACCTGTGAACAACAAGTTCAATCTGCAATTGATGATTATTTATCCCAAACACCACAATCTATCAGTAGTGCCTTTGATTATCATTTTGAACAATTACCCGAATACCTAATTGAGCAGCGCGCTACAGCTCTGGAGGCTGCATCAAATGCCTGATATCACTTTACTTGAAGCTGTGACTCAAGCGCTGGCCTATGAATTAGCTGAAGATGAAAACGTGCTAGTTTTTGGCGAAGATGTGGGTAAAAATGGTGGTGTTTTTCGTGCTACCGCCGGTTTGCAAACACGCTTTGGTGAAAGACGTGTCTTTGATACGCCTCTGGCTGAATCAATGATCGCTGGCCTGGCTATAGGTATGTCTTTGCAAGGATTAAAGCCTGTAGCTGAATTTCAATTCATGGGATTTATTTACCCAGCCATGAATCAAATCATTTCACACGCAGCGCGTATGCGTAATCGTACGCGCGGCAGATTACACTGCCCATTAGTATTTCGTGCACCTTATGGTGGTGGCATTCGTGCTCCAGAACATCATTCTGAAAGTACTGAGGCATTGTTTGCACATATTCCAGGATTACAAGTTGTGATACCAGCTTCACCTAAACGAGCATATGGGTTGTTACTTGCAGCAATTCGCAATCCAGATCCAGTGATCTTTTTAGAACCAAAACGCATTTATCGTCTGGTTAAACAAGACGTGCCAGATGACGGGATTGCCTTACCATTAGGCAGGTGCTTTATTTGCCAATCTGGTACTGATGTTACACTAATTAGCTGGGGTGCGAGTTTACACGAAACACAGCAAGCAGCAACACAATTAGCTGAACAAGGGATCTCGTGTGAGGTTATTGATGTAGCTACGCTTAAACCCTTAGATCTGGATACTATTCTGACTTCTGTTGAAAAAACAGGTCGCTGTGTAATCATACATGAGGGGGCTAAAACCGGTGGTTTTGGCGCAGAAATTTCTGCATTGATCATGGAAAATAGCATGCACGCTTTACATGCTCCGGTACAAAGAGTCACCGGATATGACATAATCATGCCCTACTTTCAATTGGAAAAATATTACTTGCCCAGCGTCGAAAGAATCAAAACCGGCGTACTGAATGTCATGGAGGCATAAACGTGGAAATCTTTAATCTACCGGATTTAGGCGAAGGTCTACCCGACGCTGAGATTCACGCTTGGTTTGTTCAACCCGGCGATTCTGTGGAGGCATTTCAGCCACTAGTTTCTATGGAAACAGCCAAGGCGCTAGTGGATGTTCCATGCCCAAGATCAGGAATAATTAAACTTCTACATGGAAAACCAGGTGACGTAATTAAAACAGGTGCACCGCTAGTAGAATTCAGCCTGAACATAAATACTGACATTAGTCTTCCAAGAGCGGATCAAGGAACTGTAGTTGGGCACTTAGAGGAAAATGCCCAGGTACCTGAAGATCGATTTACAATCGTGGATAATACTTCCGTCCGCACCAAAATAACTCCAAATATACGTTTGATGGCGAAAAAACTTGGTGTTGATTTAAGTACCATAGTGCCAACAGGCGAACATGGACTGCTCACTCAACATGACGTGGAAATTGCAGCAAAAACAAAGCCGAATCAACAAATACTTGCAGATGGATTCGAACCACTACACAGTGTACGTCGTGCCATGTACGAATGCATGATAAAATCACATCAACAAGTTGTGCCGGTAAGCATCTTTGATTTAGCTGATATAAGCCAGTGGCCAAAAAACAGTGATATAACTGTACGCTTAATCCGCGCCCTGACTACAGCATGTAAGTTAGAACCAACATTAAATGCTTGGTTTGATGGTGAAAATACGGCAATCAAATACTTTAATGAAATTAATCTAGGCCTGGCCATGGATAATGCAGAAGGATTATTTGTACCGGTAATCAACGATGTTGGTTCAAAAACAGACCATGAATTACGTACATGTATTAATCAATATAAAAAATCAGTACAAGATCGTACTATCAATGCGGAACAGCTAAAAGGTGCAACTTTCTGCCTGTCTAATTTCGGTAAATTTGCTGGCCGTTTTGCTGGCCCAATTATTGTGCCTCCGATGGTAGCGATTATAGCTGTAGGACGCAGTTATAATGACGCCGTAGTTACTCGTGATGGTAATATTTGCGCACATCCAATCCTGCCATTATCATTAAGCTTTGATCACAGGGCGATCACAGGTGGCGAAGCAACTCGATTTCTGGGTGCGTTTATCAATGCGTTACAACAGCCTTAGTCAACCAATATCATCCACATTGAACGTCAGGGCTGGAATTATGTAATTAACTTGACTTAAGACCAAATATTGAGCATAATACCACCATAAAGGCTAAACAAAGGCTTAAATAACTCCCTTAGAGGTTCCAAATGAATCAATCATTGGTTATAGGTAGTTTTATTACAACCCCCACACTAGCTAGTGTAGTTGGCGCAAGCATCATTGGATGTGGAGCACTTAGTCTGGGCACAATCATGGCCACATGTGCTTTAGGTATGGCTATTATCGCAATACCTCAGTTTTTTATACATGTATGTATTGAAGAATGTTTTCCGGCAGATGATTTTTGGAACATTTTTTCACATTGCGTTACATTTATATGTTCGATTATATTTGGGGTTGCTATCGGCGCAGCTATACTGGGTGGATGTGCAAACCCAATAACTGCGATGGTATTTGCGGGTATTGGTATATGCTTGTTCTTAGGCTTAGCCGGATGTTTGCTAGGATTATTAATCAGCTCTATTTTTAGTGAACCGCAGGAAAGCTTAAGTAAGAGTAGCAGCGCTCTTTAATACTTCAGTATAATTTTTACGATAAAAGTCTCGCGGCGCGTCTGATGGTCCACCCAAACCTCGGTTAATTAAATTTTGCACACGCCGCAAGTAGCCATCGCCCCAAGATCCTGGATCAAAGTTGACAACTACCACGTTCGATTTCAAATGAATGATGGACTCAAATGCTTTACGCATAGCCGTCTCGTGACCAGCAAACGTAATATCTACTTGAGTTGTATCTTCTACGCCCTCAGCCCGTAAGCGCTCAATTAAAATAAAAATCATTTTTTCAATTGTTACATATAACTTGTACATGCTCATCCCTGCCGTAACAAAATCCTTGCCTTTAGATGTACTTAAGGCAAAACCCTGATCAAGTATAGGATAAACAAATTCAAAACCGCTGTTATCAACCAGCAAGTCCGGCAAAATTATTTGCACCGGATCAAACACAGGTAATTTAGGACTTAACACACGTAACTCTAAATAGGCCCAACGCTGCGTTAATGTATCAATCAATAATTGATCCAAAGATGGTTCAAAGTCCTCAACCATAACCTTAATAGCTGGATCTTCAGCTATTACTTCTACTGGCAAATCAGCTGATACTTTGATTTTTTTAGCTTTAGCTTGCTTTATTGGTGTGGATTTTGCTTTTGCTTTTGGCTTTGCTTTTGCTTCTAATTTTGGTTTTTCTGGTTTAATTGTTTTTGATGATCGCACGCGTGGCTTTGTTGCCGTCTTTTTAGGCTTCTTGACTGGAACATCCGGTTTTTTTTCTGACATGAGATTCACCATCATATACGCTTTAAACTATCTTAACGAAAATATTGCTAATTTTCACGTAATTGCTGAAAAAAATCCGAGAGCACTGCAGCACACTCTATTTGTAATGGACCATCATCCAACTGCACTTTGTGATTTAACACGTGTCCAGTTAATAAATTACACGCTGAACCAGCAGCTCCTGATTTTAAGTCACGCGTGGCAAAAACTAATCGCTTGACTCGGGCATGAACGAGCGCGCCAGCACACATACAACAAGGTTCCAGCGTAACGTACAATGTGGTGTTGCTTAATCTTTCATTTTGTTGTGTTTTAGCGGCTGCACGCAAGGCTAAAATCTCTGCATGAGCAGTTGGATCACGCCATTGACGCACATGATTCCAACCTGATCCGATGATACTTTGATGATCATCAACCACAACTGCGCCCACAGGAACCTCACCCTGATCACGTGCGATCATGGCTAAATCCAGAGCATGCTGCATCCAATAAACGTCGTTAAACGTCATGCATGTTCCAACACCTTCTCCACCGGCATACTCTGTGCAGACGTTTCTGGAGTTAAGCCTAGCTTAGAAAATAATTGACTGTCTTTATCGCGCTGAGGATTGGCTTCTGTTAATAACGTATCCCCAACAAATACTGAATTTGCTCCTGCGAAAAAACACATAGCTTGCAGTTCATCGCTCATCTCTGTTCGGCCCGCAGTCAAACGTACCACACTTGATGGCATCATAATCCTTGCAGTAGCCACGGTACGAACCAACTCAATTCCGTCCACAGGCTGAGCCTGGGCCAATGGTGTGCCTGATACTGGAATCAAACGATTGATAGGCACACTTTCTGGTGGCACATCAAGATTAGCGAGTGTCAGTAAAAACTCCATGCGATCCTCACGAGTCTCGCCTAAACCCAAAATCCCTCCGCAACAAACTGACATTCCTGCTTCACGGACATGAGCCAGGGTATCCAAACGATCACTAAATGCACGAGTAGTTACTACTTTAGAGTAATAACTCGGTGAGGTGTCAATATTATGATTATAATAATCTAATCCTGCAGCTTTTAACTCTTGAGCTTGCTCACTGGATAACATACCAAGAGTCATGCATGTCTCAAGCCCTAATTCGTTTACGCCTCGAATCATAGCCGCTATTTTTGGCATAGCTCCGGCCGGTGGACAGCGCCATGCAGCGCCCATACAAAAACGTGTAGCACCTCCGGCTTTAGCAATCCTGGCACGATCCAGCACATCCTCTACGCTCATTAACTTTTCTTTTTCAACATGCGTGGAATGATGACCACTTTGTGCACAGTAACCGCAATCTTCTGGACAGGCGCCAGTTTTGATACTTAGTAGCTGGGCTAATTGGATTGTATTGGGCAGATGGTGTTGACGATGAACGTTGTGTGCCATGTGCAATAAATCATTAAGTGGCTGCTCATAAATAGCAGCAACACTACTGATTGTCCAATCCGCGTGGTGTTTTATCATATAACACGTCCAACTTTTTTTATACGTGCTGACATGATAAAGTGATGCTCTTGATTGTCAAGCATAGAAAGAACTCTACATGCCACATAATTTGATTCAACGCGACTTAAACCATGTCTGGCATCCTGCATCTAACATGCGTGATTTTATAAACATGCCACCTTTAATCATCGAGCGCGCTCAAGGCTGTTATCTATACACAGATCAGGGACCGATGATTGATGCAATTTCTAGTTGGTGGTGCAAGTCACTCGGACATGGTCATCCGGCCATTATTTCTGCAATCCAATCGCAATTAACTAAATTTGAACATGTGATCAGCGCCAATACTACTCACCAAGCCATGGTTGAATTAGCTGAAGACCTGATGTCTATTAGTAAAAAACAGCACGTTTTTTTTGCTTGCGATGGTTCTAGTGCAGTTGAAATTTCTCTTAAAATCGCTTTTCAAGCACAACAAATCTCCGGCAACATAGTGCGTACAAAATTTATGTCGTTAAAAAATGGATATCATGGTGAAACCTTAGGGGCTTTAAGCGTTAGCAACGTAGAGCCATATTCCAGTCCATTAAATGCCTATGGTCTAGACTGCCACTTTATCGCACCTATACCTTATGTTTGCGATCAAAATGACCCTTTATGGTCAAACTCGGAAACTTCATGGTCAGAGCTGGAGCCAATATTAGATGCATATCAACATACAGTTTGCGCCTTGATTCTTGAGCCAATTGTACAAGGTGCTGGTGGCATGAGGTGTTATAGTGCAGACTTTTTGCGCCGCTTAACCCAATGGGCCCAGCAAAATGATATCTACGTTATAGCTGATGAAATCATGACGGGCCTAGGTCGTACTGGGCAATGGCTAGCCGGTGATCATGCTGGTATTGCCGCTGATATGATTTGCTTGTCCAAAGGTTTAACTGCCGGAACATTACCGCTTAGTTGTGTCTTAATTGATCACGAAATATATGATCTATTTTACCAGTCAGATGATCCGCGTACTGCTTTTTTGCATTCACACACTTATAGCGGTCATCCGCTGGCTGTATGCGCTGCACGCGCCACTTTACAGACTTTACGCAACGAAGATTTAATTACTACTGCCAATGTCGTAGGTGAGCACATGAAAAAATGTTTTACTGAGATCGCTCAAGCTACTGGTCTAATTAAAAATGTACGATCTGTTGGCGCATGGGTTGCAGCAGACTTAATTGAATGTAAACATGCGCGGCCTGGTCAAGTGTTGGCACATATGGCACAACAACGTGGCGCCCTGCTACGCCCCCTGGGTAATACCCTGTATTGGCTGCCACCATTGAATATCGAATTATCCACTCTGGATAATTTAGCTCAAATCACTCTGGACTCACTGCGAGCAGTTTATGTATAATGTAGGCTTAATTGGTGGTGTAGCTAGCGGTAAAACGACTGTAAGCCAAGAATTTGCAGCCCTAGGTGCAAGGATAATAAGCGCTGATGTGATCGCCAAGCAGCTTACCGCTCAGGGTCAACCTGCCTATGAAACGATAGTGCAACACCTGGGTGTAAATTTCATAAGTGCAGATGGGGAACTAGATCGACGGCGGTTACGCGATACCATCACACAGGACACTGAGGTACGTACATGGTTGGAAAATTTATTGCATCCTTTGATTCGTCAACAGATGGAACTGGCGCAAAAAGATAGCCAGGCTGCGTATAATATATTAGAAATACCGGTTTTAAAAAACTCACAAGCACCGCCATATTTACAGCGCATTTTATGGGTTAGATCCTCTCACGAACAACAGTTGCAGCGGTTAATGGCGCGCGACAATGTCATGGAAAAACAAGCAGAAGATCTGATCGCATGCCAAATGCCGAGGTCTTTACTGGAAACATTAGCCGACGATGAAATCGTTAATTCAGGTAACCTACAGGGATTAATCGAACAAGTACGCGCCTGGCATCAACGTTATTCAGACTGGAGCACCGCTGTTTAACTCCATATTCACTCCATTGGGGCAAAGCATTGTAATAACTCAGCCTCTGTTAACTGGAATCCAGGGCGGCCAGGCTCAGATAAAACTCCGTCAAACAAACCGCGTTTTTGGTCTTGAATCGCTACAATATTTTCTTCAACTGTACCCACTGTGATTAGCTTGTACACAAAAACTGGATTGGCTTGACCTATACGATGACTACGCGCAATCGCCTGATCTTGTACAGCAGGATTCCACCATGGATCATATAAAATCACGGTGTCGGCACGAGTTAAATTCAACCCAGTACCACCAGCACGTAAACTAATCAAAAAAATTGATGCTTCTTGGTCTTGAAATCGTTGCACTACTGATTGACGATCTTTGGTTTTACCCGTTAAGGTTAAATAAGCATATTTACGCTCAATTAATTTTTCCTCAATCAATGCTAGCATCGAGGTAAACTGTGAAAAAACTAATACTGCACGCCCTTCATCCATCACATTGTCTAACAAAGCCATTAAAGCATCTAATTTAACTGAATGGCCCCACGCCATATCTGCTTGAGGCAAAGATAAAAGTCTGGGATCACAACAGACTTGACGCAGTTTTAATAATGCATCCAGGACCACTATCTGACTTTTACCAAAGCCTTGGCGAGCTATCACAGCACGTACCTTGGCATCCATGCTTAAGCGCAAAGCTTCATAGAGATCACGCTGTGGTCCATGCAATTCAAGTTTTCTGACCATCTCGGTTTTTAATGGCAATTCACGTAAAACTTCATCTTTAGTCCGACGTAATAAAAAAGGTTGCACTCTTTTG
>CANNIJ010000042.1 GCA_947505025.1 Legionellaceae bacterium
AATGTATCTCCCGGATACCAGGATAACTGTTTGGTTTGCCTTTTCCATTGAGGACTCGGCACCAAACCCGGTGCTTCTTCATTTAAATCAATCTGCGTAAACTTCCCAAAACCAAACTGTACCAGCATATCCTCTATCGCCAGAATACCCATTTTATTCCCAAGCTGATAGAAAAAAGTATCGCATGAAACGGTAATTGCACGCTGTACGCCGATTACCCCGTGACCAGTATGCTTCCAATCTCGATAAGCATGCGATACGCCGGGTAATTTATACCAACCAGGATCATAAATACGTGTGTTTAAATTAATATAACCTTTGTCTAGGCCTGCAATAGCTAAAAAAGGTTTAACTGTAGAAGCTGGTGGATAAAGTCCTCGTACTGCGCGATTATACAGCGGACGATCATGTTCGTCGGTTAGTAATTTATAGTCAGCTTGGCTGATGCCGGTGACAAACAAGTTAGGGTTAAAACTTGGTGCGCTGACCATAGCTAAAATATCTCCATGCTCAACATTCATTAAAACCAGTGCTCCACGTTTGCCGGCTAATGCATTGTAAGCCGCTTGCTGCAAACGTATGTCCAGTGTTAAATACATTTTATCACCAGAAACTGGTGGTTGTTTACTTAAAACACGTAGCGTACGTCCACTTACATCTGTTTCTACTTGTTGATAGCCAACACGACCATGTAATTGATCTTCGTAGTATTTTTCAATACCAGATTTACCAATAAAATTAGTTGATCGATAATTTGTCTGATCTACATGTTGTAAATCCTGAACATTCATCCGCCCAACATATCCGAGAACATGAGCTGTAACTTCACCCAATGGATAGTAACGCATCAACCTAGCCTTGATACTAACGCCAGGAAATAAGTATTGGTTACTCGCGAATGTAGCAACATCTGCTTGGGAGAGTTTGATTTTGAATGGCACTGATTCATATGCATGATGTTGTCTGCGTGCGCGTTGAAACAAATTTATATCTTCATTCGTCACGCACGGTAGTAAATTTTTCAATTTAATTAAGGTTTGATCTAATGCTTTGACGCGCTCAGGAATGATCTCCAGAACGTAAATTGGTCGGTTTTCGGCTAAAACAACACCATTTTTATCCATGATAATACCCCGCGGTGGGGCTACTGACAAAATGCTCATTTGATTTTTTAATGACAGCGTAGCGAATAGTTTATATTGAGATAATTGTAAATAAGCTAAACGTAAAATCAATAACAAAGATAGAACAATCAGTAAAGTAACCAATAAACTCAGGCGAAAATCATGCACAACACCTGAGGCATCCTTACGATGCTTGTGCCATGGCCTCATAAGTTTAAAGCCGTTCCAAACCTTGCGCGGGTTTACTCGACTGCATAACGCCCAATGACAAGATTAACTTTAATGCCTCATCAATACTCATGGACAATGCTATTGTATCTTTTTTTGGAATCATCATCAAAAAACCTGCAGTTGGATTAGGCGTGGCGGGGATAAAAATAGTCAACATATCTGGTCCAAGATGTGTGGCTAGCTCATGATTAATTGAGCCTGTTTGAAAAGCCAAGCTCCATAGTCCTTTGCGCGGATACTCTACAAGCAAAACCTGACGAAAAGCATTACTTTGACTGGAAAAAAGCGCTTGCATCACTTGTTTCGTAGCATTATAAATCGTACGCACCAAAGGTATTCGATCTAGAATTGCTTCGCTCCATCGAACTAACCTTTGACCTAAAAAATTTGTTGCGATAATACCTGTAACTAACAGCAATACAAACGACAATACCACGCCAAATCCCGGCAAATGAATCCCAAACAAATGTTCTGGTTGAAATCTTCCTGGGATCAAAGCCATGGTTTGATCTAGTAAATCAACAATAAAACGCAGCACTACAAAAGTTACGAGTATTGGTAACCATACAACTAGGCCAGCGAATATATAACCACGCACCGAAGTGTTTTTCATTTATTTGACTGCCACAAGGATTCTAATTGATAACGTTCACGACATTCATCCTGCATAACATGTAGAACCATACTCCCAAAGTCTACCAGAGCCCATTCTCCTGTCAGTAGTCCGGTATTACTTAATGACGGCAAGCCTGCAGTCTTCAAAGTATCCATAGCACTTTGCGCAATCGCACGCACATGCCTTGAACTGCGACCGGTACATATGATCATTACATCAGTAACTGCTGTTTGTTCAGCCACTGGAATGACGACCACTTTAAGTGCCTTTATGTCATCTAGAGCAGCTGTCAAAACAGTCAGAAGTGGGTTTTTATCGTACATGGTGTCAAATCAACTCATTAAAAGTGCGAGTATAACAGGACTTCAATTTAAAACCTAATGCAGCCTACATGAGGGCACGTAAAGCCAGAAAAAATAGCTTGTGTCTGAATAGTTACAGAATTTTTAGCTGTGGTTTATACAGATAATACTTCTATGCTATACTTGGCACAAAACATATATAAGGTAGCATCAATCTCATGAAATTACTTTTTGATTTTTTCCCAATTGTTCTTTTCTTTATTTGCTATAAGTTTTTCGGCATTTATGCTGCCACCATGGTGGCTATGGCCGCTAGTGTAGTGCAGGTTTTAGCCCATCGCCTGAAACACAAAACTTATGAGAAAATTCATTTAATTAGTATGGCTATGATTCTAGTCCTGGGTGGTGCTACTTTATTTTTTCATAACGTTTGGTTTATTAAATGGAAACCAACTGGCATTTATTGGCTATCATCAATACTGTTTTTTGGATCTTATTTTTTTGGAAAAAAAACTCTAATCCAAAAAATGATGGATAAAAATGTCAACCTACCACAAAACATCTGGAATCGACTGAATTTTGCATGGTCAGCGTACTTCCTTACCATGGGATTCCTCAATCTTTATGTGGCTTATTTCTTTAGTACAGATATTTGGGTGAATTTTAAATTATTTGGTGGCGCAGGTTTTATGCTGGTTTTCGTTTTTTTACAAGCCATGTATTTAAGTAAACACGCAACTGAAATTCCTGTTGGCGACCCATCCAATCAATAGCTCGAGGACTAGATGCGCTTATTGCTGGTTGAAGATGATGAGTTATTAGGCGATGCGGTAAAAACCGGACTAATTCAATTTGGTTATTTTGTTGAATGGCTCAAGGACGGTGAAATGGCTCGTGCTGCCATGCAAACCAATACTTTTGAGTTAATTATTTTAGATCTTGGATTACCTAAATTATCCGGCACCAATCTATTAACCAGTATCCGACAACGAGGCGACACTACGCCTGTAATCATTTTAACTGCTCGTGACTCGGTCGAGGACCGGATTAAAGGTCTTGATAATGGTGCAGATGATTACCTAACAAAACCATTTGATTTTAATGAACTCATTGCAAGAATAAGAGCATTAAGCCGACGATCTTTAGGCCGGGCCGAAACCATCATTCAATATAAGCACATCACGTTGGATCCCGCATCACACTCGGTCATGGCCGACAATGTTATAATCAATGTACCGCGGCGTGAATTTGCATTATTACAAAAATTATTAGAAAATGCTGGCCACGTTTTATCCCGCGAACAATTAATGCAAAGCATGTACGCTTGGGATGATCTAGTGGACAGCAATGTTCTGGAAGTTCACGTACACAATTTAAGAAAAAAATTGAATACACAATTAATTCGCACGATTCGCGGTGTAGGTTATATGATCGAAAAGAAATTATGAGTCGATTAAAAAAACACACGCAGATCAAATCATCGATTCGTAAATTTTTGTTAATTTATTTACTGCTAGCAATCATTTTAATCAGCACTCTAACCGCAGTTCTTAACCATTATCTAGACCAAGGTCTGTATCTGATTTTATTAACCCTGCCATTATCTGGTTTATTAATCTGGATCATAATAGGCAAAGGCTTGAATATCTTAGAACGAGTTGCCAGAGAAGTGGCCGATCGTGCGCCCAGCCATCTGGAGCCGGTGGATTTAGCTGATTTGCCAGTAGAAATCACACCGGTAATCGATGAACTCAACAAATTATTTAATCGATTAAAACTAGCCTTTGAGCGTGAAAAACGTTTTGCAGCCGATGCAGCACATGAATTACGCACCCCTTTAGCTGCAATTAAAGTACAAGCTCAAGTAGCTCTGAATAGCCCGGACTTAAATGAAAAAAATATTGCTCTACAAAAATTAATCGCTAGTGTTAACCGCAGTACTCACATAGTACAGCAGCTGCTAATTTTAAGCCGATTAGGGGCTGAAGTGGCAGATCAACAAGATCTTGATCTTGTATATTTGCCAAAAATCACCCGTGAAGTCTTAGCTATGCTAGCACCGGCAGCTGTTGAAAAAAATATTGAACTTGAGTTTGATGAACATACGCCAATTGGTAAAATAGCGGGTAATCCAACTGCGATCAGTATATTAATTCGTAACTTAGTCGATAACTCGATCCGTTATGTTCCGCTCGAAGGTAGTATCAAAGTGCGTGTTTACCAGAAAAAGCAATCGATTATTCTGGAAGTCCTGGACAATGGTCCAGGAATACCCAAAGCATTCCGCACGCGAGTTTTTGAGCGTTTTTTTCGCGTACTGGGCAGTAAAAGTTCTGGAAGTGGCTTGGGATTGGCTATCGTACAACAAATAGCCGAAGCACATAATGGAAGTGTGTTACTTGAGGCACCCAAGCATGGCTGCGGATTATTAGCCAGGGTATTTTTTCCTGAAAAACACATCATGAACGCCGAGCCATGATAATACCCTCATGCAAGACCAATCTTTTAGAACATATGTTGCAGGGCGCAATCGTTATTACGCCAAATAATCGTTTGAGCAAACAGTTACTAGAGGATGCTTATAAATATTCCAACGTGTTGGTTGGAGAACAGCCTATATGTTTGCCCTATCAAGCCTTTTTAAATCACCTGCTACAAAAACTCAAACATCATCTGCCGCACAAAAAACATCCGGTATCACTTAGCTATTTACAGCAACGACATTTATGGCGCCAATCATTGAAACAGCAGCCTGTAATAACCGAAGGACTGCTGGAATCGTTGCAGGAGGCATGGATCCGCTGTCAACATTGGAATGTTGACCTGTCAAATACATTATTTCAACAAACATCAGCAACACAACTTTTTCAACAAGCTGCGCAAGAATTTCAGGCTTTTCTAGATCAGCATAATGTTTTGGCTGCAGGCCAGCAGGTCAACTATCTGCTGGATAATTTGGCAGATTTACCCTTGCCGAAGAAATTAATTTGGGTGGCTTTTGATGATATCACTCCACAGCAACGTGCATTACAACAAGCCTGTGCGCAACATGGTTGTATCTCTATGCAACATGAAACGATCGCATCAACAAACAGCGCAGTTCAATATGCAGCGCAGGATGAGAACGTAGAAATCTTACAATTGATTCAGTGGATCACTGAACAATTAGGTAGTGGACAACGCTGTATTGGCGTAGTAGTGCCTGATTTACAAACTAAAGCCGAATCATTACAGCGATTATTTAAGCGGGAACTGCCGGAACACACCGTAAATTTCTCCCTGGGACGTGCACTCACCAAACAACCTTTGGTGGCACATGCTTTATGTTGGTTATCTTTGGATAAGGTTGAACTCACACCACATCAAGTACGTTTACTGCTGCATTCACCTTATTTAGGTGGTAGTCAAAGAGAGTTCGAATCGCGCGCAGCATTGATGCAAAATCCAAATACATTTCAAGAAAATTGCATGCCCTTCACGCTAGTGATGTCAAAGTTTAAGCAATATACTCCTGAATTGCATAAGTTGCTAAGTTCAATCAAGCCCTACCCAGATACAGCATCAGCCGCTGAATGGGCGGAACATTTCAAGGAACGTTTACGCGAATTAGGCTTTCCTGGTGAGTACTCACAAAACTCCTCAGCGTATCAATGTTTTCAACGCTGGATGGCCTTATTTGATGAGCTCATGCCTTTGACTATGATCACTCCAAGTCTAAGTATGCATGAAGCATTAGATGCAATTAATGCTTTGAGCAGCTCAACAATTTTTCAAGCACAAATGCTACAAAAAACCTCAATTCACGTTCTAGGACTGCTAGAGGCATCTGGATGTACCTTTGACAGTATTTGGATCACCGGTCTGACCGATCATTGTTTACCACAAAAAACTCATTTATCACCATTTATTCCACTTGAATTACAAAGAACGTATCAAATGCCACATGCCAGTCCTGAACGTGAATATGTATTGGCTCAAAGCATATTGAATAGATTACAGCAAACCAGTGATCTATGTGTAATCAGCTATCCGTGTTTAATTGGTGAACTGCAACAATTACCTAGCCCGCTGATTGTGCATTTACCTGAATTCTGCGCCGGAGCGATTGTGTCCGCCGAACAACCAAGAGAGTTGATTGAATATACAGAGAATTATTTACTGCCATTCAATCATCAACAGGCTCTCAACGGTGGTATTTCTGTGCTAGCACACCAGGCAAAATGTCCATTTATGGCTTTTTCTGCACATCGGTTGCATGCCCGGGGCCAGCAAGATATAGCTACGGGCTTGAGTCTAAGTGAGCGTGGACAGTTGATCCACAGGGTTATGGAACATACGTGGAGGCAACTAGAATCACATGCAACTCTGCTGTCATACACAGCCTCTGAATTAGAAATATTAGTCACATCAATTATAGATCTAGCCTTAAGTCGATTTGCTGAAATGAGACCAGTCTCCTTTTCTGCTTTAATTCATAAAATAGAGCACGCTCGCATTATGCGCCTAACATTATCTGGTCTGGAGTTTGAAAAACAACGCCCACCGTTTATAGTTGAGTCACTTGAGCAATCATTTACACTAACACTGGCAGATCTCAACTTTACCGTGCGTATTGATCGTCTGGATCGTCTGGAAGATTCATCAAGTGCATTACAAAAGTGGATTATCGATTACAAATCTACATTACCTGCATATAAGCCATGGCAAGAAGAACGTTTAGAAGATCCACAATTACCATTATATGCTCTATTAGATCCACAGATTAATACCGTCATGTTCATGCAATTAAATACATCTGGAGTCGCGGTCAGTGGATTAAGTGAGCACGAATCAGCCATATCTGGGATCTCTAGCGTAAAAAAAGAACGTTGTTGGGCTGACCATAAACAACAATGGCATGATCAGTTAACTATACTCGCAGCAGACTTTAAATCTGGCGCATGCGCTCCAAAGCCAATGAAAGCAGCAACCTGCGCATCATGCGACTTTCAGTTATTATGTCGTGTAGACCCATTAAAGCGCCCAGACTTTTTTTCTTAATTACTTGTTCTAGCGGTTGACAGTTGCCTTAATTCGCGGCAAACTACACACAGGTATTATGCATCAAAGTTAAAGTACATAATTCATTAATACTGAATAAAAATTGGGGTGTCGCCAAGTGGTAAGGCACAGGGTTTTGATCCCTGCATTCCTAGGTTCGAATCCTAGCACCCCAGCCACATAACGTACTATTATCTTTAAACGTATGCTTTTAGCTGCGTTCCTTAGAATATCCAAGGTTTTATAAACATGTCCACAATGATGATTTTTTCTGGAAATGCGACTCTTGCATTAGCACAAAAAACTGCAGATTTCCTAAACTTGCCGTTGGGCAAAGCCCATGTCAGTACATTTAGTGACGGCGAAACAATGGTGGAAATCCAAGAAAATGTTCGTGGGCGTGATGTCTTCGTGATTCAATCTACATGCGCCCCAGCAAACAATCATCTTATGGAATTATTAACCATGGCGGATGCTTTGCGCAGATCCTCTGCTGCGCGTATCACTGCGGTAGTGCCATATTTTGGCTATGCGCGCCAAGATCGTCGAGTACGTTCTGCACGTGTACCTATAACCGCTAAAGTTGTAGCAGATATGATGTCTTCAGTAGGAATTTCACGTGTATTAACCGTAGATTTACATGCTGATCAAATCCAGGGTTTCTTCTACATGCCCGTTGATAATTTATATACAACCTCTTTTATGTATAACGATATCAACAAGCAAAATCTAAGTGACTTGTTGATCGTGTCTCCAGATGTTGGAGGCGTTGTACGTGCACGTGCTATGGCCAAGCATTTGCATGGTACTGAGCTAGCAATTATTGATAAGCGGCGCAGTGGCCCAAATAAATCAGAAGTTATGCATGTGATTGGCGAACCTCACGGTAAAAACTGTGTGATTATAGATGATATAGTCGATACAGCAGGCACATTATGTTCTGGTGCAGCTGCTCTGAAAAGAAGTGGTGCGGTTAGTGTACGTGCCTATATCACTCATCCAGTCCTTTCTGGCCAAGCAATTCAAAACATCATGGATTCAGATCTAGATGAAATAGTGATTACAGATACTATACCAATCAGTGCTGCCGCCAAAGCATGTAAAAAAATTCGTGTCATTAGTCTGGCTGATATGATTGCGCAAGCAATTAAACGTGTGAATATAGAGCAATCCGTCAGCTCGATGTTCCCGGATTAAATCTCTGTAGCCATTAGGTACTATTGACATCCTGTAGACAAAAAACCAGCAATCTGCTATAATGTAAGCATTCCTCGAGTAAAAAATAATGACTTAGAGTGCCAGTTATGAATTCAAAATATCAGCAAACCCGGCAGGAACAATTAGCTATTTTCTCAGAAAAATTAGCGGCGCTTGAGCTAGAGCAACACAATAATGCTCGTGAGTTATTTACAAATAAAACAAATCTTTTAAACACTATCATGCGCCAGATATACCCAGCTACAGTGGTAATTAAACTTGCTTGCGGTCGGGTTGGTATGGGATTTTTTCGGCATGACCAGTGGTTGGTTTCGAATGCTCATATTATCAAGCAAAAAAATGAACTAGATGACGGCATTATCTTAAGTACATTTGATGGTCAAGCAGCTGATCTACTCTCAATCCAAGCCTATCATAGGCCTTATGCCCTTACTAAATCACCTGATCTTGTTGTAATAAAAACTAAAAATCAGCATGCCAGCATACCCGTTAACGATTTTTCAATAGATCCAACTTACGCTGAATCATATCATTTTTATATTGACCAAGAGTTTAATCTACATTACCTAGATTTAATCTCTGATCCCGGAGTAGTTCCAATGCTTTTCCGCTGTCAAGACGGCAGCACGCCACAACCAGGTTGCTCCGGCAGCCCTATTCTTTCAGCCAGAATTACTCTGGGAAAAAATCCAACATGGCAATTTGCCATTACAGCCGCGCTATATGCACGCTGCAATGCCAGCACTGGCTTGCAGTCGCAAAAATTAGTTTGTGGGATCCCTGTTGCCCAAGAATTTGAGCAAATCAGAAAAACTTTAATTACTTTGGATTCGGCAGAACATTACCACAATCAAGCATTATGTTGGGATACTTTAGGCGACAAACATCACATGGAGCTAGCAAAAGCAAAGTCTAACATAGAATTGCAACTGGCATCAGCTGATATTCTAAAATTTGAGTTAGGTCAGAGTAGCTTGGATCTAAGATTACCTGAAGGCATCGAACAGCTAGATGGTGGTGGCTTTTTTAAATTAGAACAATCCCATTTAAAAAGACTCAAGTCATTATCTAATGAAGAAATAAAGCTAAGTTTTTTTGATTTTATTGAACAGATCAGGCAACAACAAGAAATTAGCATCAAGGTAATAACCGAGTCTACTCTACTGTATAATGAATATTGGAGACTCGATTGCAAGCCCGGCAGCCAGGGTAAATATTGGTTATTACAACTTCAAGACAATACCGACAAAGGAGTTAAAGTACCCGGCACTAATAAATCAGCGAGCTCTATATTTGCTCAAGTTAAAATCCCCCAAACGATCGAATTTATTAATGGCCAACCTTTTGCAGATGATTTGTTGGCAAGTTATAAGCTGGTTGAGCAAGGCATGGCTCAGCCATCAATTGTGGTTGAAGGTATAGAAAATCATAAACTAGAACTATATATGCTTACAAAAAAATGTCAGGCAACCCAGCTAAAAGACGGCTCAAGATTGTTTGACGCAGTTTCCAAAAACTGCTTAAATGGGTTTCCTGAAATTAAACAGTTTGCGGCAAATACCCAACTGGTTAATTGTGTGAATCAGAAAGGTAACACTCCTCTGATGGTACTGTTAAATGACCATAATCTATTAGATGATCCTGCGCGACTTGCAAAAGCTATATCTTTATCCAGATATAGTCTTTGGAATCAAACAAATGCTGCTGGTAAAACCGCTGCGCAAATATTAAACGACCATCCTGATAAAGATGAGATTAAGAATAAAATAAATAGAATCCAGGCCTGAATTTTAATGGCTCTTATGCGCATCTGTAGAAATTAATTATGCGTAAATTTCGAACCCTTGGAAGTCAAGAAACACAGTAAGTGTAATATAAAAAGCTATTTTATTAAGAAAAAGAAACAGGAGCTATTAGTTCGTATCGAGATGTTTCTATTAACCATAGTGGCGTTCTTCAATTAAGCTGTCATAAGGTATATGCAACCCTTTGTGCAGGTTAACAATTTGGTGCATCGTTAAATGACGTTTTCTATTGAGGACATCACTGACACGGCTTTTAGGGCCAAGGAAGACTTCTAGATCTTTTCTTTTCAAGTTCATTTGGTCCATTAAGAAGCAAATGGCATCGACGGGATCACTGGGGGGCATGGGGTGATTTTTATTTTCGTATGCCTCAATTAAAACAAGCAATATATCAAGCTCATCACCATCTGGTGTGTCTTGTTTTGCGTTCCATAGAAATTCAGTCCGCTTAAGCGCCTGTTGATAGTCTTCATCATTATGAATAGGTCTAATCATTTTATTTTACCTCCGCGGCTTGTACACGATCATATTCTTTATGCGTACCGACAAATTTTATGAACATTGTTTGTCTTGGATAATCGACAGCGCAAATAATGCGATAATCATTGCCCTTAACATTAAAAACAACGCGGTCATTTGCAACAAATGATACATTTCGCAACATGTTTTTAATATCTTGCGGTGTTGCCCATGACTGCTTGGAACAAAAATGATACCACTCATTTAAATAGGCTTGTGATGGCTCATTTCCTGGGATCTCCCGGGATGCTTTTAATCGGCTTTTAGCAATTATTCTCATAACAACTAGTATAAGTTACCATTTCGGTTACGTAAAGCCGTAAGAAGTATTTTTAAAATGAAAATCCCATCTGTATTGTGGCAGGATGTGTCATGTTTTGCGATCGAGTCCCCGCTGAGCGTGAGCACGCAATTTGATGGTGCTTTTGTCACGGGAAGTGTAATGTAAGTAGCGATCTAATGTGTATTGGTGTATTCTGGTAGCAATTGAATTTACTACCGGATTGCCGCCGTGTCAAAACAATAAGGAACACGTAATACATTATTGGACTTTGGGCAAGTAAAATCTGGGGTTACGTGCCCGCGCCCGTGAGTGTGCCCTTGCCCGATCAGTTTGTCATTTGCGCCATTTTAGTCAGCATGCTCACAATTCGAAAAAGTAAATCCCTGCCTAATCGGTAATCAGCAGCATGTATGATGTTCAGTCGTTTAGCTTCATCGCAAATAACCACCCAAATCCATGGGAAAAATATTTGACTTCATTCAGGGCAAATGGACCGATAAAACAACCAACTCAAGTTCAAAATGATTTTGAACGAATTATTCAGGCGATTGGTACACCAGCTAAACCACCCAAACCTCGAAAAAAAGCACCCGGTCGACAATTGAGTGATATACAGATAAAACGATTACGCCATGCCGGCGTTAAAAAAGGAAAGCACAAGGTTCTTGAAGAGAAAATGACTGCTTGATAAAAGCAATGCTGTTAATAAATGAACTTGATTACACGTTATGGTGGCGCAGTGTTGCACAAAATTTGGCTGGAAAATTGGCTGCTGTCAAATATATTGAAATTATGCGGTAAGGTAAGATTGATCGGGCAAGGGCACGCTCACGGGCGCGGGCACGTAACCCAAGGTCTTACTTGTCCAAAGTCCAATAAGCTTAATACGTTGTATTAATTCATTGACTTGTAAATTCATCCATTTGCTCTCTGAACATATAACAAAGTATCAAAAACCTCGTCAACATGCCCTTTTACTTTGACATTGCGCCACACGTGCCTAATAATTCCTGCCGGGTCAATCAAAAAAGTGCTGCGCTCGATGCCAAGATATTGTTTTCCATACATCGATTTCATTTTGATTACCCCAAATAGACCACAAAGTTTTTCATCACTATCGCTGATTAGTTCAAAGGGCAAATTTTGTTTCGTTTTAAAATTTTCATGCGATTTCAAACTGTCTCGAGAAACACCGAACACAATGGCATTATGTGCTAAAAACTCAGCATATTTATCTCGAAATGCTTGCCCCTCCAACGTGCAACCTGATGTTGCATCCTTTGGATAAAAATACAAAACAATCCATTGACCACGATACGTTTCAAAGTTTGGTTCCAACCCATTGGTTGCGATAAATATATCCGAAACAACCGATTCACCTATATTCATAGTCATATTCCAGAAAGTAAAATCGAACTTTAATAGTTCTTGGGTCCGCTCCAATATGATATAGTTTCTCGTTCTACAACACGACATTTATTTGCAACTAAATTGTATTGTCATACGGTAATACCCCCGAAAAATAAATTATGCAAACAACATCACAAAAATTTATTAGTTATGCTCGGGTGTTAAACGTCAATTATCTTTGCCGATTCGCGACAATTATCTTTGCCGGTTTCCCGCAAAAAAAATTATCTGTCTTCCTCCATTCCTGTTAAGTTGATATTTCTCTGCCTAGCCGTTGCAGCTCTGTAGCTTTCACCCTCTATTTTTATAATCATCGCGTGATGCACAATCCTGTCTATAGCAGCGACTGCCATGATTTTATCGGGAAATAAATCACCCCAGTCACCGAAGGGTTGATTTGCCGTTATGAGCAAGCTGCCATATTCGTACCGATGAGCAATCAGCTCAAAGAGAACCGAGGTTTCCTGATCTGATTTTTTTACGTAGCCGATATCATCAAGGATTAGTAACTGGAATCTGGCTAAACGCTCCAGTGCCTTCTTAAGCGTGAGTTCGGCCTTGGCTTGTTGAAGAGCTTGCACCAGCAAGGTCGTTGAAGAAAACAATACGCTGATACCTTGTTCGAGCAGTCCATAAGCGATGGCGGCGGCAAGGTGTGTTTTACCTACGCCAGAAGGGCCGAGCAATATCAGGTTTTGCGCTTCTTTAACCCATGTCCCATCTTCAGACAGGCCTTGTATCTGAACCTGATTGACTGACTTTGCCTTCTGAAATACAAAGCCTGCCATGGTTTTTCCAGCGGGCAGCTTAGCGTTCTTATAGGCGCGAGCTAACCGGTTCTGCTCACGCAGGACAAGCTCGAGTTCAAGCAGGCCCGCAAGATAATCACCATAGCCGATTCGTTCTTTTTCAGCCAGGCG